>NZ_CAWQMW010000128.1:0-41186 GCF_963895965.1 Xenorhabdus sp. PB30.3
ATTTTATCTTTACTTTCATGATGCTTTTTTCTTTATCAGTTTTTTCAAATCAAGATGAATTAGATTTCAATACTTGGGAAAAAACTGGTGGTTGGGGTATATATTATAAAAAACCAGATAATAGATTTAATCCATTAGAAATAAAAAAATACGAAAAATATTATCTTCCATCATTGAGTTACCTTATTAACTCTTTTGATATGAAAAATGAAGATAATAAATACTGTTTAATTGGTTATCAATTCCATAAAACAAAAGGACATGATGAATTTGAAAGCGTTATTATTTTTTGGGAAAATGCCAATTATCTAATTGATTGGGTTATACCAGATAGTGGAGATAACTATAATTATAAGGCAATATTATTCAGTAAACCATTCATTGATATGAAAGATTCAGTCGTTCCATATAAAGAGGCTGAGGGAGCTCAGGCTTTATGGGCGAAAGAAGGGGTTATTCAGATGATGGAAGATTGTGAATTTAATGGTCAAAAAATAACGATAAAACCCTCAGAGGTAATTGATGTTAAAGATTAATTGGTTTGTCCGCCAAATTGCGGGTAGTATTTATTTAAATAAAAGTACATAGCACATGAACTATTTAATTGGCATGATTTTTGTTTTGTTTAATGTTATTTTTTGTTTAAAACAGGATAAACTGAATTTGCAGGCGTTAGAAAAAAATGAAAACTGGGGTATATATACCTCAATTCCCGATGGTAAATTCGAGCCTTTAAAAATAAAAAAATATAAAGAAATATATATTTTGGCTTTTAGCTATATTATTAAAATTTTAGGAAAACAAGATGTAAATAATAATTTTTGTTTGATAGGGTATCACTTTGATAAAAAAATGGGTCATGATGAATTTAACGATGTTGTAATTTATTGGAAGACAGCGAATCGATTGATTAGTTGGGAGCTTCCTGATGGAAGCTATAATGAAAAGATTAAATCTATTTTATATAGTCACCCGTTTATGGATATTGATGAGTACGTTGTGTCTTATGAGGAACCAGTAGATCATCAAATTTTGCAGGCTAAAGAAGGTGTTATTCAGATGATGGAAGATTGTGAATTTCATGGACAAAAAATTACAATAACACCTTTTGAAGTGCTTGATATTCAATAATAGTAATATTGCTCGCAGTTTGATGAGCTGTAATTAATGTGTACGTTTATTGAAATATAAAAAAATCGCAGATAAGTTGAACAATAGTGAAAGATGGTTTTAAAGTCTTAGTAAGTGAGAGTATATAAAATAAACATTCGTAATGACTTTGACATTACGTTATTGAGTGGTATTCTTGATTTAAAAATGAACAATCGAGGTAAGCCATGCAAACAACAAAACGTGATACATTGAATATTCGTATAAAACCAGAAATACGGAACCTGATAGATAAAGCCGCAGCTATTCAGGGAAAGAACCGCACGGATTTCATGCTAGAAGCCGCCCGCCGCATTGCAGAGGAAACGCTGCTGGAACAAGCTGTTATCTCTGCCAGCCCAGAGGCGTATACTGAATTTTTAGCGCGTTTGGATATGCCACCACAACCTAATCCACAGTTGAAAGAAACCATGCAAATGGAAAGCCCTTGGGGCAAGGAATTATGATTATTTCTGAACCAGAACTTCTGATTGATAGTCATCAGCTTGAAGGGTTTGATTCCGGCGTGGTTACACTTGATCAATGGCTAAAAAATCGAGCTTTAAAAAATAATCTGACAGGTGCTTCAAAAACCTATGTGGCATGCTATGAAAACCGGGTACTGGCTTATTATTCTCTGGCGGCAAGTGCTGTTGTGGTTAATGCTGCACCTGGTCATTTTAAGCGAAATATGCCTAATCCAATACCTGTTGTTGTGTTGGGGCGTTTGGCCGTTGATCGGCGGTTACAAAAAAAAGGGATAGGACGCGCATTAGTGAAAGATGCCGCTTTAAGGGTAATACAAGCTGCTGAGCTTATCGGTGTGCGTGGCATGATTATTCATGCACTTTCAGATGAGGCGAAACTATTTTATGAAGCTGCTGGATTTGAGACATCACCGTTAGATCCAATGTTACTGATGACCACACTTGCTGATCTAAGAAAAGCTTATATTACGCGTTGAATTTAAGTGTGTTTTTAATGGATTTTTGAAAAAAGAGAATCTTCCGGTAATTCTCTTTATCAGTGATATAAAGCTTATTATTTATCCTAATTGTGGTCATACAATCAAATAAGTTACCCGATAGCTCACAATTGATTCTTAGGCACAAAATCGTCACTAAAGACCATCCGCTTACGCCCCGGTTCTATTTCAGTCAATGGTTCTACCTGCCTTAATGTATTTTTACAGCGAGTTACCAGCTCCTGATATTCGCGAGTGCTGACCTGTTTCCATTCCAGTTCCTGTTCGGTCAGAGTACGCAGAGCGCGGGCGGGGGTGCCGACGATTAGCTGATTGGCTGCAAAAATCGCTTCTGCCTTGATAAAGGCCATTGCTCCCACGATACAGTTTTCACCAATTTCTGCGCCATCCATTACAACTGAATTCATGCCAACCAAAACATTACGCCGGATTTGGCACCCGTGCAGTATAGCTCCATGCCCGATATGACCGTTTTCTTCAACCACTGTGTCCTGTTGAGGATAACCGTGCATGACGCAATTATCCTGAATATTCGAACCATCCATCACCACCAGCCGACCGAAATCACCACGCAGGCTGGCATTCGGGCCGATATAAACCTGCTTGCCAATAATGACGTCACCGACCAAAACAGCGGTAGGGTGAACATAACTACTGGGATCAATAACCGGAGTTAAACCATCAAGTTGATATACAGGCATAAGTATTTCCTCAAACAATTGTCAGACGTTACTAAGAACCGCTGTGTAATCCTCCAAAACGACGATAGTACGCAGCAGCAGGCTGGGGCAATTTACCTATGGTGGTTTCGCATTGTTCACCAATGTATCGAGTTGCGGCAGGGCCAATACGCTGGTAGATGTTGATGCATAAATTCCGGGCGATTTGGCCTTCCCACTGTGTAGGCAACAGCGCGTTCGGTAATAGTGGATCACGCAGTACAACACGGCGGTAAAAGTGGATAAGCAGAAGGCGTAACTGGAAACAGCGCTCTGGTGTCAGTGCGTCTGCATTACAATCTTGCAATAGCTTCATCAAGGGCCGGAATGTGATGATAAATTCATGATAGTGCTCAGCAACCTGATCCAGCGACCAGCTGGCTGATACCCGTTCTTTCAGGCTCTGTTCGGAGCGGGGATAAGGATAATCTGCCCGGAAGTAGATCACGGAATCACTGGCGCTGAGCTCTCCGAGCAGAGCCGGAATATCACTTTGTGAACTGCTGGGAGCTGCCATTAATGTGCTGTTAAGTTGACCAAATCCAAACCAGTTCAGCTCTTTTTTCAGGCGGGTACGTTCCTCTTTACAGGTTTCTTCCAACAGCAATAAATCCCATTTGCCATCCCATGCTGGCTGTTCGCTGAGATAAATTTTACTCTCCGCATGACGGAATTGGTTCATACCCCGCTCAGTGATGCGGTAATAACTGCGACGACCTATTTTCTCTACCTCCAGCCAACCCTCTTTTTGTAAACGAAATACAGATGTCCGGACAAAACGGTCACTGAATCCCAGTGGTTCCAGTAGAAGGCTGAGACTGCCCAGCCAGATTTCTCCTCCCCGATGGCTGAGCGCGTCGCCATACAGGGAAATGATCAGCGATGTTCCGCTAATCGGCTGGGCATCAAGGGCATGTCGAATAAAATCGTCGAGTTTGTGTGTCATATTTTGTTATTGTCTAAACGCAAATGAGTCATGACAGTAGCATATACCCGTCGTCTTTCAAGTTGCCTCTTTGTTGGCTGCGCTCACCCCAGTCACCGTTTTTATAAACATACAGTTAGCTATGTTCCCGGGAATGAGTTCCCTTGCCGCCGCGATGTAACTCGAAATCCATTGGGTATAAACTGGATGTACCCGTCGTCGTATTATTGATTGTGAACGATTATTTCTGTTGACGGTGGTCAAGAACCCGAACTGCTTTGCCTTCTGAACGCGGAATATCCCCGCAATTGACGATACTGACTTCGGTGCTGATCCCTATCATGGCCTTGATGTGATGGCGTAATTGGTGGCAGATATCGCAACGTTGCTGGATACTCAGTTGCGCCGGATCTTTCAGTTCGACCTTGACGGACAGACTGTCATAATTCCCGACGCGGTCCACTTCCAGTTGATAGTGTGGCGACAGTTCGCTGAAACGCGTGATCTGTTCTTCTACCTGTGATGGAAAGACATTGATGCCACGGATGATGAGCATGTCGTCGGAACGACCGGTAATCCTGTCCATGCGCCGCATATTGCGGGCGGTTCCCGGTAACAGGCGTGTCAGGTCGCGGGTACGGTAGCGGATCATCGGCATGGCTTCTTTGGTGAGTGTGGTGAAAACCAGCTCACCATTTTCGCCGTCCGGTAATACATTCAGGTTGTCAGGATCGATCACTTCCGGATAAAAATGGTCTTCCCAAATAGTGGAACCATCGGCATATTCCAGTGATTCCATGGCGACACCCGGCCCCATAATTTCGGACAAACCATAAATATCCAGCGCTTTGATGCCCATACGAGTTTCAATTTCATGCCGCAGTCCTTCCGTCCACGGCTCAGCCCCGAAAATACCGACCCGCAGAGAGCATTGTCTGGCATCGCCTCCCATTTGCCGTTCCAATACATCCAGCAGCGTCAGGCAGTAAGAGGGCGTCATCATAATGACATCGGGTTTAAAGTCGCAGATCAGCTGTGCCTGTTTTTCTGTCTGCCCGCCAGACATCGGGATCACGGCAGCCCCCAGACGCTCAGCGCCGTAATGTGCTCCCAGACCGCCGGTGAACAGGCCGTAACCGTAAGCGACATGTATTTTGTCTTTGGCTGTTGCCCCGGCAAAACGCAGGCTACGAGCGACCAGATCAGCCCAGTTGTCGATATCTTGCTGGGTATAACCAACAACGGTCGGACGCCCTGTTGTTCCGGATGAAGCATGGATACGCACAATTTTTTCCATCGGAACGGCAAAAGTATCAAAAGGGTAGTTATCCCTAAGATCCTGTTTAGTGGTAAAAGGAAATTTAGCGATATCCTCAAGCTGCCGGAAATCACTGGGGTGAATACCAATCGCATCAAATTTACGGCGATACATTGGCACGTTGTTATACGCATGATGCAATGTCCATTTCGTCTGCGTAAACTGTCGAGCCTGAATTTCATCGCGTGAAGCAAATTCAACAGAATCGAGACTGGCTTCGGAATGTTGAGTGAAGCTTGAGTTGAGGTGCTGTACGTTGTTGCTCATAATTCCCGCCCTTTTGTTGTTATACACTTCGTCTTTCAAGCTGCCTCTTTGTTGGCTGCGCTCATTCACCCCGGTCACATAGTTATCTATGCTCCCGGGGATGAACTCCCTTGCCGCCGCGATGCAACTTGAAATCCATTGTGTATATACCAATTCAACTCCAAGATTCGTGTTATATCTCCCCACGGCGCGGGGAGATATAAGGGCTCGCCTCATATAACCCGTTGTAACTTGAAGTTTATCGAGTACATATATAGGTGTTGGTTATGAAATACGTTCAATAATCATGGCAATTCCCTGACCAACGCCGATGCACATGGTGCATAAGGCATAGCGTCCGGCTCGCCGTTCCAGTTCAAGCGTTGCTGTCAGTGCAAGCCGGGCACCACTCATTCCCAGCGGATGCCCCAGTGCTATCGCACCGCCATTCGGGTTCACATGTTCTGCATCATCCGGTAATCCCCACTGGCGCATCACTGCCAGTGACTGAGCTGCGAAGGCTTCGTTCAGCTCGATCACATCCATCTGATTCAGACTCAGCCCGGTAAGTGACAATACTTTATCCGTGGCTGACAGTGGCCCAATCCCCATGATGCGCGGTTCAACACCGCTGGTGGCGGTTGCCACAATACGCGTTTTAGGTGTCAGCCCGTGTTTTAATGCTGCGGCTTCTGAAGCGATAATCAGGGCGGCGGCTCCGTCATTGACGCCGGAAGCATTACCGGCAGTGACGGTGCCTTCAGTCCGGAATGGTGTTTTCAGCTTTTGCAACTGTTCTAATGTCGTGTCAGGGCGGGGATGTTCATCCTGTGAAATAATCGTGTCTTCCCCTTTTTTCCGGCGGTCAGGTAGAGTCACAGGGATGATCTCTTCAGCCAGAATGCCTTGTTGCTGCGCGTTAGCGGTACGTTGCTGGCTGCGCAGCGCGAAAGCATCCTGAGCGCCCCGGCTGATTTCAAATAGGGCCGCAACGTTTTCTGCGGTTTCCGGCATCGAATCTGTACCAAATTGTTTCTGTATCAGCGGATTAATGAAACGCCAGCCAATTGTGGTATCAAATATCTGAGCCTGACGGCTGAAAGCCGTTTCCGCTTTTCCCATCACTAATGGGGCACGGGTCATGGATTCCACACCACCAGCCAGTATCAGCTGAGCTTCATTTGCTTTGATACTGCGGGCAGCAAAAGCCAGTGCATCCAGACCTGAGCCACACAACCGGTTGAGAGTTGTGCCGGGCACGGAATATGGCAGGCCAGCGAGCAATGTCGCCATGCGAGCGACATTGCGGTTATCTTCCCCCGCCTGATTTGCACAACCGAGAATGACATCATCAATCGCTTGCCAGTCCAGTCCGGGATAACGTGCCAGCAATGCCCGTAGTGGCAGAGCAGCCAGATCATCAGGGCGCAGGCTGGCGAGGACTCCAACATAACGGCCAATAGGTGTACGCACTCCGTCACAAATAAATGCATGGGTCATGATTTTTCTTTCCTGATTGTTTTAGTAGGAGTCGTTGCTTTGGCGGGTTCTTCTAAAACAGAATGACCCAGACGGTGGGAGTGACCACGAAAAAAGGCCACAGTTTTGCCATTCTGGTTGGTAATTTTGACATCATATAACCCGTTAGTTTTACCCTGATGCTGGACTGACGCGTTAGCAGTAAGCCGGTCACCATTAAAAACCGGATGGATGAAATCGATATTACAGCCGGAAGCGATAGCTGCAATCCCCTCACTGTTGCAGGCATAGGCAAATGCGGTATCTGCCAGACTGAATATAATGCCACCATGACAGGTCTTATGGCCGTTAAGCATGGTAGGCACAATGGTCATGCTTAACTGAGCGATCCCGATGTCGATATAGTCAATCTGCATTCCCATATGATTAGCGCAGGCATCTTTGGTATACATGGTCTCAATACAGTTTCGGGCAAGTTGCTTCGGGGAAGTATTCGTTTTATTAGGCATGATCTTTCTTCTTATGTTGATATTCATGTTGCCGGAGAGATGGAGACTGTAATGTGACATGGCCCGCCGCCAGCTGCCGAAGCAGGGGTGACGGACGATAACGGGTTTCCCCGTAAAACTGCTGTAAGTTTTCCAGTGTATTGAAAATATGCTGCCAGCCGAGCTGAGTTCCCCATGCCAGTGGCCCGATGGGATAATTCACACCGCGGCACATTGCCAGATCGATATCTTCGGCGCTGGCAATGCCTTTATTAAGCGCATCCAGCGCTTCGTTGCACAGCATTGCTACAGTCCGCATCGTCAGCATGGCCGGATAGTCCGGCAGTAAAATGACCTGTTTGCCGAGAGAATGGAGAAAACGGGCGACTTTTGCCGTTTGTTGTTGAGTGTTCTGGCTGGCTGCGCTGATCGCGATGACCGAAGCTGCCTGATAGTTTGCAGACAGATCAAACTGCACGACCGGAGCCTGAATTTCATCAGCCAGCTGGGAGCTGGTTTTGCCGGTTGCCAGCATAAAGAGAACATCATCAATCTGTAATGCAGGTGAAGGTAATGGGATATTGCATTTTTCCCCGCAGAATACCCCGTTTTCCTGCAACTTTTCCTGTAATAAAGCGGCAAAATGCGGCAGGGTAGACCAGTCTCCGTTCGCATTTATTTGTGCTGATGTGATTGGCTCTGCGGCTTGTTTTTCTTCAATCTCAGGAACTAATTGCGGTTTTTTATCTACGCTATTTTTTTCTGCATTATTGGTGTCGGAATAGACATAAAACCCCCGGCCACTTTTGCGCCCCAGATGATTGGCTTCCACCAGTTCTTTTTGTCGTAATGATGGCTGAAAGCGGGGATCACCGTAGAAAGCGTGAAACAGGGATTCTGTAACGGCGTAATTGACATCATGTCCGATTAGATCAGTCAGCTGTAATGGCCCCATAGCAAAGCCACCGGCATCTTTTAGGACGGCATCCAGTGTCGCCGGAGATGCAACTTGCTCCTCCAGTGCACGTAGGGCTTCTGCGTAAAAAGGCCTCGCAATGCGGTTGACGATAAAACCGGGCGTAGAGCGGCAAATGACGGGCTGTTTTTGCCAGTTGATCATGAGGCATTTAAGCGTTGCGATGATTTGTGGGCAGGTTTCCAGACCTTGCACGATCTCCACTAGTTTCATTAGCGGAGCAGGGTTGAAAAAGTGCAGCCCGGCCATGCGTTGGGGTTTACTCAGAACACGGGCAATAGCTGTAATCGACAGTGATGAGGTATTACTGGCAAAAATGGTTTGTTCTGAACACAGAGATTCCAGCTGGTGGAATAATTTTTGTTTGGCTTCCAGCTGTTCGATAATCGCTTCAATCACCAGTATACAGGTAGCTAATGCCTGTAATGAGTCAACTAGAGTGATGCGTTGCAACAGCGCCTGAGTTTTGTCTGCATCGGCTTTACCTGCTGTGACACGCTGATGCAGGCGGGTGTGGAGTGTATCCAGCGCACGTTGTGCGGCTTCAACATTTGCATCAAATAGCAGGACGGAATGTCCTGCTAGTGCTGCAACCTGAGCAATGCCGATACCCATCGTTCCTGCGCCAATAACAGCGATTGGGCCTTCTGGTATTGATTCGTTAGCTGTTGAATCACTGAATGTCGGACGATGATGTACTGGCATATTCATATTTATTTTCCTTTAAACTGTGGTTCGCGCTTTTCCATAAACGCACGGATGCCTTCCTGAAAATCTTCTGTATGCCCACACTGGCGTTGTAGATCGCGCTCAAGTTCAAGCTGCTGATCCAACGTATTGGTTGCGGCGGCGTAAGTGGATTTCTTGATGCACGCAAGGGAGACTGTCGGCTGAGATGCCAGACGTTGGGCGATTTCCCATGCTTTTTCTTCCAGTTCTTTAGGTTCAAAGACCTGCCAGATCATGCCCCATTCCAGTGCCTGTTCAGCACTGATTTTGTCTCCCAGCATTGCCATTCCCATCGCGCGGGCATGACCAATTTTATGGGGCAGGAACCAGCTGCCGCCTGCATCCGGTGTCAGACCAATACGACAAAAAGCCTGAATAAAGGTGGTATTGCGGGACGCGAGCACAATGTCACCCGCCACAGCAAGGGAAAGACCCGCTCCCGCTGCTACGCCATGAACAGCGCAAACCACCGGCTTGGGAAGGGTGGTCAGACGGCGGATTAGCGGGTTATAGTAAGTTTCAAGGGAATAGCCGAGATCAGGAACGCCACCTACGTTGATAACAGAACTACGATCATTTAAATCCTGACCGGCACAGAAACCACGTCCGGCTCCTGAAATCAGTACACAGCGCACCGATTCATCCTGTTCTGCAATTTTCAGTGCTTCACTGAGTTGCAGGTGCATTTCCTCGTTGATACTGTTTATCAGTTTTGGACGATTGAGCTTAATGCTAAGGACACCTGCTTTCACTTCAGTGAGTATCGTGGGTATATTTTCATTTTCCATCTACTAGCATCCTTTAAATGTCGGTTTACGTTTTTCAAGGAAGGCTGAAATACCTTCCTGACGATCGGCTGTACCTGCTAAGGCAACAAAGTGTTGTCGTTCAGCGGACAGCCCTTGTGACAGGCTGGTTTCGTATGCAGTCTTGAGCGCAGCCTTAGCCGCCCGCAAAGCCAGCGGCGAAAATTCACTGATGCGGTCTGCTATTTGTTGTGCACGTTTCAACGTCAGATTATCGATGCAAATTTCACTCACTAACCCTGCCTGTTGCGCCTGATGGGCGTTAATGGCTTCGCCGGTTAAGATCATCTGGCTGGCAAGGGCTTTGCCTACACTGCGGATAAGCCGCTGTGTTCCTCCCGCTCCCGGCATTAGCCCCAGTGTGATTTCCGGCAGGCCAAAACTGGCGTTTTCACCACAGACCACTAAATCACAGGCCAGTGCCAGTTCACACCCCGCGCCGAGGGCATAACCATTAACGGCGGCTATCATGGGTTTGCTGATATTGTTCAGCCGTTGCCAGAGTTGGGGGCGACGGTCAGTTATTGCACTGGCAACGGTTTGTTGCTGTAGTTCTTTAAGGTCAGCCCCTGCGGCGAAGCAGCGTAGTGAGCCGGTAATGATGATGACACCGGTTCCGGCATCGGCATCCGCCTGCTCCAGACGTTGTACGAGCAGCTCCAGACAGTCATTGCTGAGAGCGTTGCGTACTTCCGGGCGATTGAGGGTCAGTGTGCGTACCCGCTGTTGTTGAAGACTTAAAACCCATTCCTGATTCATGGTATCTCCTGATTTGCACTCTTATCTCTGGAATATTTCTGATTAATGAGAGATTTCAGACATCAAAATCAACAACAACACCATCGCCTTTCGGCCATGACTGGCAGCTTAAAATATAACCGGCGGCCAGTTGATCCGGTTCAAGGCTGTAGTTCACCCCCATATCCACTTCACCGGATTTGAGCCGGCATTTACAGGTGGCACAAACACCGCCTTTACAGGCGTAGGGCAAATCTGCGCCCTGACGCAGGGCCGCATCAAGAATGCTGTTATCCTCAGTATTCATCACAATATTCAGAGTGCGACCATCTAAATGAATTTCGACACTCGTTTCATTGCGTCCGGCCAGACTGGCAGGACGGGAAGCAGTGTAGAGTGGATGATTACCGGTATTGAAACGTTCACTATGGATGTGTTCAGGCGCCATGCCGGCCTGCTCAAGTGCTGATTTGGCATCATCCAGCATCGTTTCAGGTCCACAAAGAAAAGCGTGATCAAACTGGGAAAAATTAAGGAGTATCTTGCCGATCCGCAGCAGGTTTTCGGTATTGATACGACCGTTGAGCAGCGGGCTGTCAGTGGTTTCCTGACTGAATAGATACATGACCTGAAAACGTTGCAGGTAGCGGTTTTTGAGATCAGCCAGTGCTTCCCTGAACATCACAGAGCGGCTGGTACTGTTGCCATAAATCAGCGTAACAGTGCTCTCTGGCTCCAGAGCCAGTGTGCTTTTGATAATCGACAGGATAGGCGTAATGCCCGAACCGGCTGCAATCGCCAGATAATTTCCCGGCTTGCTGGTATCAGGGGGATGACCAAAATTACCTTGTGGCTGCATGACATCCAGCTCATCCCCAACTTTCAATTGTTGGTTAATAAAGGTAGAGAAGCGCCCCTGATAGATAGCTTTGACACCAATTTGTAATGTGTCATCCAGTGGTGAGCTACAGATGGAATAGCAACGGCGTAGTTCTTCCCCGTTAACCTCTGCCTTGAGTGTCAGGTGCTGACCCGGCTGATAGTGGAAATATTCTTTCAGTTCATCGGGAATTTGCAGTGTGACCGCTACAGAATCTGACGTTTCCGGCTCAATAGCAGCAATGCGTAAGCGATGAAACTGTGTCCGGTGAGACTGTTTTTGTTGAGAACCGGGATGAGGAAGAATAGCCATCTGCTGCTCCCTTAAATACATTTGAAATAATCGAAGGGTTCCAGACAGTGCTGACAGCGATAAAGTGCTTTGCACGCGGTGGAACCAAACTCACTGATTTTTTCTGTCTGATGGCTGCCACAACGCGGGCAGGTAATGGATTCGGTGTCTGCGGGTCTTTCACAGGCCGCTCCCTGTGGTGGCGCGATACCGGATTCCCGCAGACGCTGTCTGGCATCGGCATTCATCCAGTCAGTCGTCCATGCCGGGCTTAGGCTTACGTCAATATGTACAGGGGAAAAACCGGCCTGAGCCAGTGTTGTCCGGATTTCATTAATGAGAAAGTCCGTGGCCGGGCAGCCTGAATAAGTGGGGGTGAATACCACTTGCCACCCGGTCTGACCGTTCTGCTCATTCTGGGAAGCGGTAACTTCGCGTACCATACCGAGATCGGTAATTGATAACGTCGGTAGTTCTGGGTCGGCAATCTGATGCAGACACTGCCAGATCTGGTGGATTTCGGGTTGCTGTAATGCTATTGGTTGCAACGCTATTGATTGCAAGGAACTAAGTTGCTGCTCCATCCTACCCTCCTATACCCTTCGTCTTTCGAGCTGCCTCTTTGTTGGCTGCGCTCACCAGTTATTGTCTGGATATGCCCGCTGTAAAAACTGCATTTCTGCCAGTATGTATCCGAGATGTTCTGTATGCCGCCCTTGCTTGCCGCCTTGCTGGTACGGAGTTTCCTGTGGTATTTCCAGCGTGGCCTGAGCAAAGGTGTCTTTGACCATTTGCTGCCACGGTTCATGCAGTGTCCGGGGATCCACCGCAATGCCAGCCTCCGCAAGTTGCTGCTCTACCTCATCGCAATGGAAAAGTTCGCCGGTAAAGCGCCACAGTTGATTGACAGACTGCTGCATTTTCTCGTGACTCTGTTTTGTGCCATCCCCCAGACGGATCATCCAGCCACGGCTGAAACGCAGGTGATATTCCACCTCTTTTAATGACTTATTGCTGATGGCGGCTAATTGAGTATCGCGGCTCTGGCCTAATGCCTGATGGAGTAAGACGTGATAGGTATCGATAAAAAACTGGCGCACCAGCGTATCGTTAAAGCCCCCATTAGGTTGCTCCACCAGCAGAAGATTGCGGAACTCCCGCTCATCACGACCAAAAGCCAACCGGTCTTCATCACTTTCTCTGTTTTTTTCAGCATCAGTTCCGTCAAGTGTGGCGGCATAGCTGAGAAAATGGCGTGCCTGACCCAGCAAATCGAGACCGATGTTAGCCAGAGCCAAATCAATTTCCAGTTCTGGCGCGTGACCACACCACTCGCACAGGCGCTGCGCCAGAATCAGCGGGCTGTCTCCGAGACGCAGTACGTAGTTGAAAAGATTATGATTGATAAGGCTATGATCGAGGGAAGCGGTATGAGGCATGTTCATATTTTCCCCCTTACATATTCTTGATGCCGTCAGGGATCGTGTAGAACGTCGGATGACGGTAAATCTTATCTTCCGACGGTTCAAAAAAAGCGCTGCGATCTTCCGGTTGTGATGCAACCAAGTAGATGGATTTCACCACCCAGATAGAGCAGCCTTCATTGCGCCGGGTATAAGCATCACGCGCGTTTTCGAGTGCCATCTGATCATCCGCTGCATGGAGGCTGCCGACATGACGATGAGCCAGCCCCTGCTTACTGCGAACAAAGACTTCATACAGTGGCCAATCGGTGTTGTTCATATCTTGCCTCCGTTTTCATCGATTATTAAATACAGTGGACTAAGCAGCCTGTTTTTTGGCAGCCATTTTTCTGGCATGGCTGGACGCTGCCTCACGTACCCAGCTTCCGTTTTCCCATGCCCGGCGTTTGGCCTCCAGACGTTCGTGGTTACATATGCCGTGGCCTTTGATCACTTGATTGAATTCGTCCCAGTTGATTTCACCAACGCGGTAATGCCCTGTTGTTTCATCCCAGGCCAGTTCAGGATCAGGGGCTGTCATACCCAGTGCCTCTAATTGAGGAACGGTGTTATCGATGAATTTCTGTCTCAGCTCATCGTTACTAAACCGTTTAATTTTCCATGCCATGCTCTGGGCGCTGTTGGGTGAATCACTGTCATTAGGACCGAACATCATCAACGTCGGCCACCAGAACCGATTAATGGCATCCTGTAGCATGGCCCGCTGAGTTTCACTCCCTTTTGCCAGCACGGTAACCGCCTCATATCCCTGACGTTGGTGGAAGCTCTCTTCTTTACAGATTTTCACCATAGCGCGGGCATAAGGGCCGTAAGAGGCACGACACAGAGCGACCTGATTGACTATTGCAGCACCGTCCACCAGCCAGCCAATGACGCCAATGTCTGCCCAGCTCAAGGTGGGATAGTTGAAAATTGACGAATATTTCATCGTTCCATCCAGCAATTTCTGATAGATGTCCTGACGAGTACAGCCCAGTGTTTCTGCGGCGCTGTAGAGATAAAGCCCATGGCCTGCCTCATCCTGCACTTTTGCCAGTAATACAGCCTTGCGCCGCAGGGTTGGGGCACGGGTGATCCAGTTGGCTTCCGGTAACATGCCGACAACTTCCGAGTGTGCGTGTTGACCGATCTGACGTATCAGGTTTTGGCGATAGGCATCGGGCATCCAATCCTTAGCTTCAATGGTGATATCTGCCTCGATCTTGGCGTCAAAGTGCGCCTGTCGTTGATGATCTGGTTGATCAGTTGTCATATAACGCTCCACATATGATTCTTATTTTTAAGATTGTATAATAAAAACGAATCACTTAATGCAACCTTAAATCTACAAACTGATAACAAAAATATCAAACCTTTTATTTGTATATTTGTTGAGCGCATCACAATTTATGTTATTTATTTTTCAAAAAGTTGTAATTAATTTTTATTGTTATGGATAAGTAAGGATATTGATATGTGTAGCCCGGAAAATGTTCGCTTTTGTTAATTTTTTGGGTGGTTTTTTGTCTGGGTTATGTGATACATAAATATTGCATATTGTTTTAATGGTGATTCATTAATGATATCGGCGGAGAAAAAAATGCAACAATTGACCAGTTATATTTGTGGTGAGTGGGTTTATGGAAACGGTAACGCCAGAACTATTCACCATGCAGTAAGTGGTGCAGCGCTGTATCAGGTCTGTTCAGATGATCTGCCACTGGCTGATAGCCTTAGATATGCCAGAGAAAAAGGTGGAAAAGCACTCTCAGCCATGACATTCCAGCAGCGTGCCCAGATGATGAAAGCCGTTGCAAAGCATCTGCTTGCCAATAAAGAAGCTTTATATGCTATCTCAGCAGAAACCGGAGCGACCCGCTCGGATGGCTGGGTAGATATTGAAGGGGGCATTGCAACGCTATTTTCTTATGCGGGTCTGGCAGGACGCGAGTTACCGGATGATGTGTTGTGGCCGGAAGATGAGATGATCCCACTTTCCAAACAATCCCAGTTTGTCGCTCGTCATGTTCTGACTTCCCGCCCCGGTGTTGCTCTGCACATTAATGCATTTAACTTCCCTTGCTGGGGGATGCTGGAAAAACTGGCACCGACCTGGATGGCAGGCATGCCGGCCATTATTAAACCCGCTACCGCTTCAGCACAGTTAACACAGGCAATGGTGAAACTGATCCTCGACAGTGGTTTGGTTCCGGAAGGCGCATTGCAGTTGATCTGCGGCGGAATTGGCGATCTGTTTGATCATCTCGACTATCAGGATGCGGTGACTTTTACCGGCTCAGCCCAGACCGGACATAAATTGAAGTCCCACCCTCGTCTGATTGAAAAATCCATTCCGTTTACGATGGAAGCTGACTCTCTCAACTGTTGTATTCTGGGGGAGGATGTGACGCCGGATATGCCAGAATTTGGCGTATTTATTAAGGAAGTTGTCCGTGAAATGACCGTGAAGGCAGGGCAAAAGTGTACTGCCATCCGGCGTATTATTGTACCGGAAAGCCAGCTTGAGTCGGTTAAGCAGGCGTTGATGAAACGTTTGTCCGGTGTTGTGGTGGGAGATCCGGCTTTACCTGATGTCCGTATGGGGTCATTAATCAGCCTTGAACAGCGCGATGAAGTTCAGTCCAAAGTTGATTTATTGCTACAAAGTGGTTGTGAATTACTGCATGGTGGCTCTTTAGCTAAACTGGAACTGGCGGATAAGACAAACAGTAATGGGGCATTTTACCCGCCAACTCTGCTTTATTGCGCAGATCCGATGACCAATCAGGCAGTACATGAAACAGAAGCTTTCGGCCCGGTTTCTACTTTGATGACATATCAGGAGACTGAACAGGCGATTGAGCTGGCTTTAATGGGGCAGGGAAGTCTGGTGGGTTCGCTGGTCACGTCAGATGATCAGATTGCGATGCAGGTCATCCGTGCAACAGCCTGCGCTCATGGCCGTATGCTGATTCTGGATGAAGCGGCTTCTGCTGAATCAACCGGGCATGGTTCTCCGTTACCCATGCTGGTACATGGCGGGCCGGGACGCGCAGGCGGTGGTGAGGAGCTTGGCGGATTACGTGCTGTGAAACACTATATGCAGCGCACGGCAATTCAGGCCAGCCCAAGTATGCTGGCAGCGATTGGCCGTGAGTGGGTACGTGGTGCAAAAGTGAAGGAAGATCCTGTCCACCCGTTCCGCAAATATTTCGAACAAATTGAAATCGGTGAAAGTCTGCTAACCGCCCGCCGGACGGTGACGGAAGCGGATATCGTTAATTTTGCCTGCCTGAGCGGTGATCATTTCTATGCTCATATGGATAAAATTGGCGCGGCTGAATCCCTGTTCGGTGAGCGTGTAGCACATGGCTATTTTGTTGTTTCTGCCGCTGCCGGCTTATTCGTCGATGCACCCGTTGGGCCGGTACTGGCGAACTATGGCATGGAAAACCTACGCTTTATTGAGCCAGTGAAGATTGGCGATACGATTCAGGTCCGGCTGACCTGTAAGAAGAAGATCAAGAAAGTGCAGAAAACGCCGGATGATAAACCACATGGTGTCGTTATGTGGGATGTGCAGGTTTTAAATCAGAAGCAACAGCCTGTCGCGCTTTACAGCATTCTCACGCTGGTGGAACGGCAATTGAGGGATTATGTTTGATCTGTACTTGTTAGCCTTTTCTGAATAAGAGAGTGCCTGAGGTGAAAAACAATATAAGTGGTATCCCTCAGGCTATTTTTTTACATTCTGAATTTGGGTTGGTTATCATTGCCGGAGAGTGAGATTTGCAGTTTTTGAAATAACTCTTTTAAATTTGAAATTAAGTAAGGGATAAATTTCTTATTCCCCAAAGTGCGTGCAAAGGTATCACTGGGCAGAAAGCGCTCCATTTCGGCGATAAATGCTTTACCTGTGATGAGTTCAGGTAAGGACTGGAGGCGCTGCTCTAATAACGTAGTAAAGTTTATTAGCTTGTAGTCAGCGATTTTTTTCATCACCAAATCAGCATCTAATTTGGCATTTTGTTGTTGTAACCAAACTAAATCCCAAATATCACGATAGCGAACATAATTTCTGGTGGCAGGTAATGAAATCAATTTATCCGCCATGATTTCATCTAAGGTTTCTACATGTATCAATGTGTCATTGTAACCATCGGGCAGAGAAGGGTAGTTATTACGTAATGGCAAAATATTTCGGGTGTAAGCAGGAATATTGGCAACTTCAATCTTAATGCGTTGTTTGGGTAAGTCTTTTCTACTGGGAGATGTAATGATAGCGATCTGCCACTTATTGATTTTCAGTTCAGAATATTCGGGCTGTTGCTTCAAGATATCGGGTTCTTTTACCGTTACTTCTAGGCCATATCGTTTTCCAATGTAATCTTCAATACACTGTTTCATGTCCTTTAATTGACTGGATGAGAAATCTTTTCCACCAGCAAAGTCCAAGTCTTCACTAAAGCGGCTGCCTCCGTAGCAGAGTCGTAAGGATGTTCCTCCCTGAAAAACAAGCTCATCCAGTAACCCGTTCTGCTCAAGACAAAATAAGATGTCATAGTGAAGAAGTTCTTTTTCGACAACAGGTCTCATACGTGTCACCTGGTCATTTTGCATTGCGATGTCAACCAGCTGTGAGAAATCAGTACGATTAATCTTCATTGATAACTTCCTTCTCAACTAAATGAGTATTTCTGCCGACTCGTTTTAGATCCCGGTAAGCTGTTTGTTTACTGGCCAGACGGAGTGGTCTACCAATTTCTTTAATGTTGTTAATAATATCGGGTACGGATCTTTTAGTGTGTGTGAATTCAATGGTGCCGAAAGGTGTTCTATAAGTCCCTTCACGGCCAGTTGTCATTATAGTCAGTCGATCAATCGGGATTTGGGAAATAGCACCGTATTCAGATAATGCAGATTCTAGGCTGACATAGCTGTACTCACCTCGCCTCATCGCTCTGGCGATTAACTCCAGCGTGTCCAGCCCATTATGTTGTGACAGTGCGAATACATAAATGCCTTTACAGGCTCGTAATAACACCCCGTGCTTCACGAGGCGATTCAGACCGGCTTCAAAGGCTCTTTTACTATCTTCTGAAAAAACTTTAGCGAGATCTTTAATGGTAAAGACGTAGCGACCTTGCTGATCAAATTTATTCAGATATTGAATAGCAGTCATGTGATTCATGGTATTAAGTCTACACTTATATCACTTTTGAATGAGGTTTATGTATATATAACATACTTAATTAAGTATACACAAATATCATATATATGTGTTCTTTGTGTATACTTGATGGGGGTGTTCTTATTTATTTGATGTTTTTATTTGCCTCATCAATTGCTGCTGCAATTGCTTTCAGGCTATGCTGAATATCGGCTTCTGTGGTTGCCCACGAACTCACACTGAGCCTTATGGCTTCCTGACTCTGCCATGTCGTCTGCCCGAACCAGCATTCACCGGATTGCTGAACCAGTTGCAGCATCCTGCGCTGCAAAGTGATATCCGGCAGACAGGCCACCAACTGATTAAGAACAACATCATTAAGAATAGTGAAACCCAGTGATTTAAGACCATCAGCCAGCATTTCAGCATACAGGCAGCAGCGATCAATTAATGCTTCAATCCCTTGAGCACCCAGCTCAGAAATAGCGGCCCACACTTCTACGGCTCTGGCTTTACGGGAGAATTCCGGCAGCATGTCTTTTGCCTGCCATATTTCCTGAGTTTCAACATAGGCGGCAGAGGTTGTCATGACATCTCTGAGGGCCTGTTTGTTGCGTACAATACACATGCCACAGTCATAAGGCGTGTTCAGCCATTTATGGGCATCTACCGCCCATGAGTCTGCGCCTTCAACACCTTCGGCTAATTCAGATTTTTCTTTTGATGCCCGTGCCCAGAGACCAAAAGCACCATCCACATGCACCCAACAGCCTGCTTTTTTGGCCTGTGGAATCAGGGACCGGAAAGGATCAGAACTGCCAGAGTTCACATTACCGGCCTGTAATACCAGAATCATGTTATCTGAAAGTTCAGGAACAGCGCTGGCAATGATGCGCCCCTGATTATCACAGGGTACAAAAATGAACTGTGAACGACCGAAGCCGAGTAACCTCAGCGCCTTTAAAACAGAGACATGGGTTTCTTCGGACAGAACAACCTTCAACGGTGGTGCATTATGCAAACCCTGTTCTGCCAGATCATAGCCCTGCTTTTGGTACAGATACTGGCGCGCAGCACCTAATGCACTGACATGTGCCATCGTGGTGCCGGAGACGAAACCAACGAATGCATCTGAGGGTAAATTCAAAAGCTCCAATACCCAGCGCCCGGCAGTTTTTTCTAATTGATGAGCAACGGGAGAGGAGGACTCCATCAATGCTATTTGATCCCAGGCACTGGAAACAATATTGGCTCCCATCGCCGCCGGCGTTGAGCCGCCGACAACCAGCCCGAAATAGCGTCCGCCCGTGCTGGCAACTGTCGCCGGTGAGCCGTATTTGTGAAGTTGTGCCAGTACCTCCTGACAATCAGTGCCATTCTGAGGCAGTGGACTGTCGAAATTTTGCAGACCTAATAAGGCATCAGAATCGGGATAGACACGCTGGTTTCGAATTTCACTGACATATTGGTATGCGATTTCACTGGCTGTTTTAACCGCAGCAAGAGAGGTTTCCCGAATCGGCCCTTCCATCATAATATTTTCCCTGTTTATTATCATTTATGTAATTTATTCAATTGGATAGCTATCATTGATTCTATGGGAAGAGTGACGGCTTATCCAGACGGGAAAATATTTGATGGTGGGTTGTTAGCCCTGATTGGCAGAATATCAGCCGGATGTCTGTTTCCGACAACTTGCCTGCAAGATACGCATGATGGTTTCGGCTCCGCTGCGATTGGGGTTGATGCGGATCATACGTTTCTCCAGCGTGGGATCGGTCTGGCGGAATGTGCCGGAAATTCGGTAAAACAGGGGCGGGATTTCAAATTTTGACTCTGCCCCAACGGGATAAGGTAATGCGCCCAATGTATGCGCAGTCTTCAGTACCGCATCCGCAATGGGTTCATGAAATTCGACTAAAACTACTTTGGACTGGGCATTGGCAATAATAGCCTGTTTTACCTGGGGTATTTCCCCCTGATTCAGCCGGAGCACTAATTCTTCATTTACTTCAGACTGTACTGCGTGCATGACCGGTGAAAATACAAGCCCACGTAGTGCTTCCATCGCCTGATAGCCCTGAATCTGACAACCGCCGGAGTACATGTTTTGACGCAGTTTATCGATGATTGTCTGCTTACCGATAACTAAGCCTACTCCCTGTGGCCCAAGTAATTTAAAGCAGGAAAAGGCAGAAAGCGTTGCGCCATATTCACAGCCGATGTGGGGCACTTTCATGGTGGCGTAGTTGTCATCTACCAGTGAAGAAATGTGATGCTTGTTCAGGATGGAAATAATCTCTTTCAGAGAGTAACGATCATCAATTTTCTGCCGTGTATGCTGGATAAGACAAACTGTGGGCTTATGCTGTTGAATGGCAGTTTCAAGCTCCTTTGTACAGTTAAAATCTGCATAAACGACATTAAGACCCATTTGTTCAATCGATGTTTTCGTCGTGGGATAAATCGGTGCGTCATGGACAAGTAATGTCTCACAAGGGCGAAGCATTGCTCCCAGCCCGGCCCGCAAGGCGCCTGTTCCGGCACCATTCACAAAAGCTGCGGCTTCTGCGTTAAAATATTCGGCGAGAACAGATTCAATACGGTGCGTCATTCTGGGTTGCTGGAGATCCGGGACTAAACCCAGATCTCCCTGTGAGAGAAAATCAGCGCCGGGAAAGTGACGACAGATGATATCCACCAGCTTAAACTGTTGCTTCTGGGCCTGTGCCATCGTCATGCTTTGTAACGGCGCTGTTTTCATTCTCTCACTTTGTTCCTGTTAATTTATTCCGACTAAATAGAGTACGTTAGCAAGAATACCTACGGCAATGGTTGCGATCGGGCCGATTGCCATTTCAACCAAAGGACGTTTAGACGTGCGGTTAAGCAGATAAATCCCCGCAACAATCATAAAGCCCATACCCGGCAGAATGGCGTTGGAAGCGATCATACCACCAACCAACAGGGCAACTTCGAGCATTTTGGTGATCGCGGTACGAATATGGCCACTACACGCTTTGACGCCGGGATATTTATCCAGCCAGATAGCAATTTTTGCCAGTAGCTGGATCTCAATAAACATCGTCAGGCCACCTGCTACAAAGGCCAGCCACGGATTACTGGTTGCCAGACCTGCCACAAACACGAATTTCATCCCGTTGGGGCTGTAGACACCAGTAGCGATTGCTGTTGTACCGACCAGCGGGACAAACCCGATGGCACGTGCCAGCGCCACCAGCAGGGCACTAGTCTGCTCATCCTGTGCCATCAATTGCAGGGATACCGGCCCTTCTGCCAGCAGGCTGAAAGACATGGTCGCTGCACTTGCAGTCAGGCCACCACAAAGGATTAGCAGCCATTTATTTTTCTGAATACGTTCAATGCGGGTTGAGAACAGCCCGACTAACATTTCATTAGCACCTTTTGGTGCTGCGGAGGATTGATTTGCGGATGGGGCATTATCCGGACGTTCACGCATGGCGAAGTAGAACATGGCAATCATCGAAAGCAACAAAGCCGCACCATTCGGATCGACACTGACCGGCTTTTCGATTAGCCCCCCAAAACTGAGCGGACCTGCGGCTTTGGTCGCTACATAGCCGACTAAAGCGGTGAGCATCACTAAAAGCCCTTTGCGGTAGCCATATTGATAGCCGACGACCATCGCAGGGAACAGAGCAAAGCAGGCGACAATCGGATCACCGACTTTTTTCAGGTCATCGGTGAAATTAACCGGCAGCATCGCAAACAGCTCAACGACGGAACGTAATCCGGCCAGTAAGGCAATGGCGTATAAGGCTCCAATGATACCTGAAGCCGCGAATCCTCTGCGGCTGTTGGCACACCAGATACCAATCATATCGGTACCGAGCAACAGGCTGTGAACCAGTACGATGGGGGCTGTCAGCGAGAAGGGGATACCAAACCCGACGACCAGACCAATGCTCAGGGCAAAACTTGTTGCTGCCAGTGCCTTACGGCTCATTCGTCCTTCCAGATATTCAGGGAGCAGCGGACGCAGGCCATCATGGAAAACGGCGATACCACGGTTTGCCATCATGGCGGCAATCGCACCAATTGAAGCCAGTAATCCCGCTTTAAAAGGATCGACTTCCATCAGTCTCATCAGGAACTCATGAAAATGTTGCATGGTAGGCTCCTTATTGAGAAATGATTGTGTTAATGATCACCGGAAGAACAATGTCGATATCCTGCCCCGTAAAGCCAAATGCTTTTTTACCTGCTTTTATATGAGCAATAATCTCATCGTCGGATAGGATTTTTCCCGGCATACCAATGGTGGCGCAGAGATCCAGACCGATAAGGGCAATCGCGATAGCCAGCGCCCCGCCGCCGCCCGTATTGCAGGCACCAAAATAATAATCGGCATCACCATTTTTAATCGCCATAGAGGCTTCAATGTCATTCATAATGACCACGGAGGCGGCTTTGTCTCCGGCCAGTTGCCGGATACATTCGGCAATTTTTTCTTTTTCTATTTGTCCACCAACGACAAATTTCATGCTGTTATCCCTCTCTTTCTTATTTTCTGTCGAATTATTGCTTAGTTATTTGGAATAGCGGTGCCGGAAGAATTGGGCAGGGTTATCGCGTAACATTCGGTCTATCTGTGTTTGGGTAAAGCCGGCAGTCAGCAACATCGGAACGAATACCGTGAGTAAGTAATCGAAACCAATTCCTCCATTGCTTTTCAGGTGAGAACGGCGGGTTATATCCTGAGAGAGCATGACTCTGTCGAGTAGCCCTCGTCTGGCGAGCACCTGTAACATCGCAATGCGACCGCTGTCAGGATAGTAATTGTTTTTACCAATGGTATCGAATTGTACCCAGGCACCTTCTTCAAGCAGGGGAATAATCGTGTCCAGATTGTCTTTCAGATCACAATGACCAATCGCCACAGATTCAGGAGAAACACCAAACCCTTTGAGGAGCGCCAGTTGTTCACGTCCCATTGTACTTAAGGTGGTGTGGGTGGATATGGGGCATCCGGTAGCCTGATGTGCGAGAGCGGCTGCGGCAAATACCTTTTGTTCATCTTCGGTAATTACCCCAAGACTGGAGCCAATTTCAGCAATAATACCGGCTTTTAATGCCGTACCGTCGATGCCTGTCTCAATTTCAGCAATCATCTCTTCAGCAATGTCCTGAATGCTTAATGTACTGAAATGAGCGGGGAAGAATGGCCGTTTGTAATAGCCTGTCGAGGCAATGATATTGATGTGGGTATCACGTACCAGATTCAGTAAAAAGGAGGCATTGCGCCCCATGTAACGGTTGGTTACCTCCACAATATTGCGCAGACCAAGCGCATGCAGATGGCGAAGTTCATCAACAATCAGTTCATACTGATCCAGACGACAGTCAAGGGTACCTTTGGCTTCGGACAGATCAATATGCAAGTGCTCATGAACATAGGTGTAACCTGATGTATCAATCTTGGGTGGGGAATACAGAGCGGAATGTATGGGTGTATTCCTGATCTTTTTCTGGCATTCCATAACTATTCCATAAATAAAGCATAACTATTCCGTAAAAATTATTTCCGTAAATAAATAGTCGCGCAGCATCATGCGGTAAATTGACTAGAGCGAAAATAACATTATTTGAGGGAAAGATAATATTAAATGTAATACCTATGTTGAGTAATTATTAAGAGTAACCGTTGTTTTTCCAGTTGCCCTGACTGTCATAAATGCCTTCAAGTTTTGGATTTCCTGACTGAATACCTGAGATCAGGGCGACATCGCTGCGGGTGACGAAAATCTGAGTCCGGAAGCACATGATCACCGGGCTACCAATAGGATGTAATCCATATAGAGATAAGTGGTAATCAATGCAGGGTTCACCTAACCGTAATATCCGTGCTGTTTTGTATGAACTGTTGTGTTCTGGAAAAACCAGTGCATGTTTCATATGGCTGCGTTGGTAGTAGCCTCCACCATAACAATAACTTTTGTCCTCATAGTGATGGGATATTTCCGTGACATAAGCCATCGCAATCTGTTCAGGCTCCCGGCCAATACTATTTGCAGGGATTGTTCCGGTCAGAGCATGACCCGGTTCTAAATGAGTCGCACCATATTTTGCTAACAGGGGAATTGTGTTGCAGCTGGTTGCTGAGGGGGCATTGATTTGAGAAAGAGAAATGCCGCGTTGTTTGAGTTTGTTTCGTGCTCTGATCAGCGTCTGCAAATTAACGGTCGGCAAAGTGGTCTGATACTGAGCATTCCATGCAAGGCAGGGAAAATGAGTCAGACCAGATAGTTTAATTCCCGGCATCTGTTTTAAAGCATCAATAGCCGGATCTAGCTCTTCAAAGAGGAAACCGGATTCCTGACAGGTAAAAGCCATATCGCGCTTAGCAAAGACTTTCAGCATGATGGGCTGAATACGTCCCAGCTTTTCAGCTGCATCCGATATGGCCTGAGCTTTCTCCAGCGAAAATACAGTGATAATTTTAGGATCACACCGGAGCATGGTTTCTATCAGATGAGCGGGGGTTTGTACTAAGTGGCCAATGTGACATAGAGGTATACCGTGTTGACTCAGGCTGTAGGCTTCTTTGAAATCCACTGCAACCACACCGGGATAGCCAAGTTCAATCAGTTTTTTAGTCAGCCACGGATTACGGCCAAACTGTTTGGTCATCAGGTAGAGTTCGATACCATATTGCTCTGCTGTTTGCAGTAAATGCTGGCCATTCTTTAATACCTGATCGACATCAATGACGTAAGTATCTGGTAGAATCGTACCTTGCTGCCAAAGGTTTTTTGCTACTTCTATTAATTTAGGATTCTGTTTTTTTAACGCATTAATAAACATAGGTTTCTCTTTGTAGCTGCAAAGCAGTACGTGTGTGCGAAAAATAAAAACACATGAAGTTTCTTAATCTTCATTTTTTTGAATATTTATGGTGTGTAAAAAATCAGTAACTTGTTGTTGCAAGTATTAAACCATATAAATTTATTAACAGATAGCCTTCCTCATTGGGGTGTAGGGTAAGTGTAAATTTCTCCAACAGGGAATGATGAATTTTGAGTAACTGTGAATAATTCCCGGATTGTTTTATTTTGTCCAGAATGTCTTTTTCTATAGGGGAAACAATTTCTCCACGACGTGATCGCATAAAAGCACTTGCCATGTGAGTAAGCGCCATTTCACCTTGTGGATGGCGGACTGGGATCAGCCAGAACTCCTCCAGAATATGCACGACATCAAGCATATTATCGTAGATATCCTGATCGATGACACCACCTTGCAACAGGATAGTTAGCCGTTGTTCTACCATCGCTTTTTGTTACACGTCAGATTTAATTGATTATGTTTGGTCTGAGTCTATTTTTGGCTGAGACCTTATTTTGGGGCTAATTAAGGTTCAGTAAATGGGTTCGATTATGCCTGATACCACGTTTTGCTGATGAGTTAGTAGTGCTTCTCTGTCAACCATGGTATGCAAGAGTTGCTGGATAGGGATATTATCCTTGCGGGCAAGGATAACCGCTTCGGAGGCTTTGATAAAACACTCACCGTCATCGGGAAGCTGGGTCATCAGGCCTTGTGCAATCAGCTCGTGGCCTTGTCCAACGTTCCAGATAGCCGCATCAATGTGGCCTTTCATGATTTGATTCAGACATTCATGATAAGAGACCTCGACCAGTTCGATTTCTTTTCCTGCAAAATACTGCTTTGTCATTATTTTCTGGTCAGCTGAGGTACTGTCTAACCCTACGCGGCGGATAGTTTCCATCTCCCCCTGACGAAAGATTAACCGATGTCTGTCTGTGTAACTTTGGGTCCCTAGTGATAGCGCAATATATATATCTTTATTATCTGGATGCTGCTCTGCGGCGAGTCTTGATGTTACTGCTAAGTCATAGACGCCATTCAGTAAGCACTCAATGCGGATATCTGAGCCTCGCATATGTGCAAAGTAAAAAGGAACGCCTGCACATAATGCTTTTAAACCACTGGCCAGACCCTCATAGGCGCGGGTATAGGGAAGAGGCATCGCGCAGACTACATTGCCGATATCGGCGTATTCCAGTAGTAATTTGTGGTTAATCTGCGAGAGAAAGCTGCCATTCCGACCACGACGCTTAATTCCAACCGCCTGCGATTGCTCGAGAGATTTTAATGCTGCCTGCATTAAACCTACGGACAACCCACACTCTTTTGCCAGTAACTCTATGGTTTTCAGGCGATTGCCACATTGTTCTGAGAGGAGATAACGAGCCAGAAATGATTGCGCAATCCCCTCTTTTTTAATGAATGTTTGACTCATCATTACAAGTTTTTATCCATTCTTATTTATCTTCATAAATTTGAACATAAACCGCAACCAGCGAATTAAAGAAAAGGGAGTAATATCACAATTACAGAATAAATGAAAATTTAATAAATGATAAAAACTAATATTATCAATATTTTGAAGATATATTATTATTTTGGTCTGAAGATATAAAAATAAGCATCATGGGAGAATATAGGGAAATAGCCTGATTCCTGCCCTTATGTCTGCTGTATTTTTCTGTCTGTATGGTGATTTTTGCTACACTATTTGTCACAGTATGAAACAATTTGATGGTATTTTGTTCTTTACCTCAATATAGAGTCATTAACTAAACAGTTTTCTCTTTTTTTATTTCATTACTATTAAATTTTATTCTATCCTGCTGCAATAAAAGACAGGAGTAGTATATTTATCAGGCCAATTATTTATTTTTCATTGATATATCATGGGGTTATTTCTTATGAAAGTTATAGCAAATGATGTCCCAATTGAAATAGAAGATAGTGGTGAAGGGGCTAATGGTGAGAAGCGACCGGTGGTGTTGCTTATCATGGGTTTGGGAATGCAGCTTATTGACTGGCCCGATGACATAGTAAACCTGTTAGTTGCGGCTGGGTTTCGGGTGATTCGGCATGATAATCGTGATGCGGGGCTGAGCCAGAGATTTGATCATAGCCCACAGCGTTCCTTATTGTGGCAGAAAGTTCGGTTTCGTCTGGGACTACCTGTTCGCGCTTCTTATAGTATGCAGGACATGGCTGATGATGCTTTGGGGGTGCTTGATGCGCTGAATATCCCTCAGGCTCACATTATCGGCGCTTCCATGGGAGGGATGATTGCCCAGAGGTTGGCGGCAACTAATCCTGATCGGGCAAAAAGTCTGGTGAGCATCATGAGTTCGAGTGGTGCTCAGGGGCTTCCTTTGCCAAAGCCGGAGGTAATGGCAGCGTTGTTATCCAAACCCGTCGATACCAGTATGGAAGAACTGGTTGCTCATCAACTGAAAATAATCAGGCTTATTGTTTCTCCTTCTGAACCACTAAATATAGATGAACAGGCTCAGCATCTGAGAATGGCTTTTCGTCGTGGCGGCTATTATCCCAAAAGTTTCATCCGGCAGATTTTGGCGATAATTGCAGATTCTGACCGGGCTGAGCTTTTGAACCGGATCAGTTGCCCTGCACTGGTTGTACATGGTGAGGATGATCCTCTAATTCCGATGGCTTGTGGAGAAGATACCGCCAGACGTATTAGCGGGGCTAAGTTCTTACCAGTGCAGCAAATGGGGCATACCTTCCCGCCATCGTTTATGCAGGCTATGACTGAGGAAATTATTCCGTTTCTGCATGATGCAACCAACAAAGAGGTAGACTGAAAGGTAAAGAGCATAAAATAGATGAAATCAGATATAACGTTGATTAATCTTTTACTCTCCTTCCTCTGTGAATGAATTCAGAGAAAGGATAAAGATTATATTTTCTTAATCATAATATGCAGTGTGCTTTGCTGTTTAGGGCTGGTGAATATAATATCCCTGAACCATTTCATCGCATTTTTTTCATAGAACTTTCGCGCCTGCTTGTTACTTTCCAGTACTTCCAGCCAAAGCCATTTTTGACCTTGTTCTTGTCCTAATTTTTCAACATAGTCAAACATCTGTTGACCATAATTTTGCCCGGTCAGGTGTGGCAGCAGATAGAGTTTATGTAAATACAATCCTGTTAATTCACTATCCGGAATAGTTTTATTTACAGCTATTTTTATAAATCCAATAGGCCGTTTAGTCTCGGCAATGAACCATTTATGATTAGGGGTATTGAGCGAATTCGCTATGCTTTCTGGTGAACTCTCTTCGGCAATATATTCTTCCAATTCGCCTTTATCATTCCATAATTGAGAAAAATGAAAACGATAACTTTCTTCAAGCATTTGGGATAATTGTTGTGGCTCTTTTATTGTGGCTTTCCGAATGGTTAACATAAATCATCTCCTAGTTATAAGGAATTAAATGATTACCAGATATTGTATTTATTAGTTTTTCACCTTCTTGCCATTCCCCATAACCTGCAGCTGTGTGGATATGGCCTGCTCCAGATAAAACAATGAGTTCGGTCTTCCAGGATCTAGCCAAAGAATGAGCTTTTTCTAGCGATAAAAATTCGTCGTTATCGCTGCAAACTAATGTTGTAGGAAAAGGCAGAGGTATCTTTGGTAAAGGGCGTTGAATATGAAGTTCCGGTGGGGCATCAGGGCTATCAATATCAGCAGGAGCAACAAGTAATGCGCCTGTTACTCTGTTACAGCTTTTTTCTTTTGCCCATTGAGTTATGGTGACTGCCCCACAGCTATGCCCAATAAGAAAGATTTCACCGGAGGTTTTTTCAATAGTTTCATGAAGTCGATATAACCACTTTTCTCTGATGGGAGATAGCCAGTTATCTTGCTGGACTCTGATAACATTTTGATATTTTCTTTCCAGATGGGACTGCCAATGGTCTGGCCCGGAATTAGTATACCCCGGTACGATTAAGTAGGTTTTAGTTGCCATTTAGTGGTGCTATCTCGTGTTGTATTTGTTTTTTTTATATCCTAAGTATGCTACCACAGTGGTAAAAATGTACTATCAAATCGCTCAGTAGAATCGAATGAAAATAAAGAAATTTTGATAGAACGTATTGATGATTGATTTCGAAAATTTATGAGTTTTTCTGCGAGGATTCGAGCGGAATGAAATAAAAAAGCGGCGATAATTTTTTATCGCCGCTTTTAAGTATACGAGTTTGTCAGATTAAATCAGTTTTGTGATTATGCTGATTTAACGTTCTGAGCCAGCCAATCAGCAACGCGCTGTTTCTGCTCATCTGTCAGCCACATACCCAGTTTGGTACGGCGCCATATCGCATCATCCAGCTGAGTAACCCACTCATGTTCGACCAGATAACGCAGTTCAGCTTCATACAGCCCATAACCGAAGAATTCACCTAAATCTGCCAGTTCTTTCGCATCACCCAGAATGATATTGCTGTTGCTGCCGTAAGTGCGGGAATAACGTCGTGCAATGCCTTCTGGCAACCAGTCATAACGCTGGCGAAGTAAACGGGCATATCCATCACGGTCTTGGCCTTCCAGCTCGCCGCCGGGCAATTTACCGTTTTTCGTCCACGCCTGACCGGCGTTTGGATAGTACTGTGCCAGTTTATCCATCGCATGTTCTGCGAGCTTACGGTAAGTTGTCAGTTTGCCGCCGAAGACGGATAGCAACGGAGTCTGGCCCTGATCATCCTGTACATCCAGTGTGTAGTCACGGGTGATGGCTTGTGGTGAATCTGATTCATCATCACACAGCGGACGTACACCAGAGTAAGTCCAAACGACATCAGTACGGTTAAGTTGTTTTTTGAAATGGTCGTTATAAACTTTCAGCAGATAATCGATCTCTTGATCGTCAATTTTAACGTCTTTTGGATCGCCTTTATATTCAACATCCGTTGTGCCGATGATGGAAAATTCATCATTCCACGGGATCACAAACACGATGCGGTTATCTTCGTTTTGCAGGATATAAGCCTGAGGTTCGTCATGAACACGTGGTACAACGATGTGGCTGCCTTTGATAAGGCGAATACCATAAGGTGATTTCAGTTGCAGGCCATTATCAAAGAAATTCTTAACCCACGGGCCAGTTGCGTTAACCAGACCTTTTGCCCGCCATGTTTTGCTCTCACCGGTGATGAGATCTTTGGCTTCTACCATCCAGTGATCATTTTCACGCCACGCACGGGTGACCTGAGTACGGGTACGGACTTCACCGCCATGTTTCTGGACTTCCTGCGCATTAAGGACGACCAGACGTGCATCATCAACCCAGCAGTCAGAGTATTCAAAGCCACGATTGATAGAGGATTTAAGCACTGAGTTAGCGCCGAATTTCAGCCCCTTACTGCTCGGCAAACTTACACGTTTACCCAAGTGATCATAAAGGAACAGGCCAATGCGAATCATCCAGGCCGGACGCAGGTGTGGCTGGTGTGGGAGGCGAAAACGCATTGGGAATGCAATGTGAGGTGCCAGTTTTAATAAGACTTCACGCTCTGCCAGTGCTTCACTGACCAGACGGAACTCGTAGTGCTCCAGATAGCGCAGGCCACCGTGGATCAGCTTAGAACTGGCTGATGAGGTCGCACTGGCTAAGTCCTGACCTTCTAACAGCAGGACTGACAGTCCACGGCCAGCAGCATCAGCCGCAATACCAGCGCCGTTAATTCCGCCGCCAATTACAATCAAGTCTTTGGTTTCCATTGCATACCCTCTGAAATGTTCGAAACAGTTCTTTAATGTTCGTTTTCGCTCAGGGATTGTAATCAAAATTTCATCAATCGCCAACCATTTACCAGAAAAAAACATATTTGCGTGATGCAGATAACAAATCGTTATCATATATCTAAGATTAATAAGGAAATTGTGAGAGGCAAATTTGAGTTCACTCGTTATTGCAGGGTCATGAAGGGAGAGGACTGAGATGATGACTGGGAGCAATTGACCGGAGGAGAGAAGAATCCGCCTGAAAACAGGCGGATCCTAAATAGAATGTCTTCAATCTGAAGCCAGTTCTAACACGATTCTGGCTTAATATTATTCTGACCTAACACAATTCCAGCTTAACACTATGCTGTTCAATGATTTTTTGCAGTCCGGAAGGGGGCTCTTTATCGGTAAACAGAAAATCAATCAGGTTCATATTACCGAGATTAACCATCGCGCTACGGCCAAATTTCGAATGGTCAGCAACCAGCATGACACAGCGGGAATTCTCAATAATTGCGCGTTTGGTTCGAACTTCATGGTAATCGAACTCTAACAGAGAGCCATCAGAGTCAATGCCACTGATACCGAGAATGCCGAAATCAAGGCGGAACTGGGAGATAAAATCCAGAGTGGCTTCGCCAATAATGCCACCATCACGGGAACGGACTTCCCCTCCGGCCAGAATCAGGCGGAAATCTTCCTTTCCCATCAGCAGGGTTGCGACGTTGAGATTATTGGTAACAATACGCAGATCCTGATGATTAAGTAAGGCATGGGCGACTGCTTCTGGTGTAGTACCGATATCAATGAACAGGGTTGCACCATTTGGGATTTGAGTAGCAACCTGCTTGGCAATGCGGGCTTTTTCATCTGACCACATAATCTTGCGGTCATGATAAGCTGTGTTGACAGAGCTGGAAGGTAAAGCTGCACCACCGTGATGACGCTGGATCTTATTTTTGTCGGCCAGTTCGTTCAAATCACGTCGGATTGTTTGTGGGCTGACATCAAAGTGTTCGACCAGTTCTTCAGTGCTGACATAACCCTGAAGACGTACCAGCTCGATTATTGCATCATGTCGCTGAGTTTGCTTCAAAACATTCCCCTAATTTTACCTAAAATTATTATAATTAACTGATTTTAATTGGAATATTATTGATTCTTTTGTTTGCGTAAATTGTCCCATAACCCCATTAGTAACCCGATAATTAAGCCTGAAAAGTGGGCTGCATTGGCGATGTTAAGAGAAAACATATTGAAATAACCAACAAATAACCAGATGACTGAAATTGCAATAAGCCCTCTGGGGGCACTGAGTCCTTTTTGGGGTGACATTTCGCCGCTTAGCCAAACATAGCTGATTAAAGCGTAAACTACACCGGAAAGCCCACCAAAATGCGAGCCACTGAACAACGATTGTGCCCAGCCACTGAAAATGGCAGAAACTATTGTAATTTCAACAAGCTTTCCGGTATTAATGTTCCTTTCAACCTGACTGCCGAAATACCACCACAGCACCAGATTGAACAGAATGTGTAATAACGAAAAATGTAATAAAGCGGGGCTGAGCCAACGCCACAATTCCAGGTACTGTTCTTTGTTAGGCCATGCCAGCCAGCTCATAACCTCATTAACTCCAGCTAACTGCATCCAAAAATAGACCAGAATACAGAGCGCAGAAATGGCGATAGTTAATGGGCCGGACTGGCTTTTCAGTGTATTCCAGTTCAGATTACTTTCGTATTTCAACGGCGTACTTGTTTTACCTGCCTGCCAGCTGGCAGCCTGATAGCGCTCATTGAGCGGGTCTCGGGAAAACTGATTAAGCTCCTGTTGAACAGCGCTTAATTGTTTTTCATCTTCTAGCCACAGTTCAACCACATGTGGTTCATTGGTCTGGCGGATGGTCAGGTGAATGCCCTGTGTCGCCATATAATCAATAAAGGCCTGAGCCAGTCTTGGATTATGGATTGAAGTTACATGGATCATTGTGCGTATTATTCACCTTAAATTAGGGTTATACCCGTCGTCTTTCGAGTTGCCTCTTTGTTGGCTGCGTTCACTCACCCCAGTCACATAGTTACCTATGCTCCTGGGGTTCATTCCCTTGCCGCCGCGATGCAACTCGAAATCCATAGGGTATAGAAGTACAGATGCTTATTACTCAGCATGAACGGCATGAGGATAATCTTTTTTCCATACTTCAAAACCGCCGTTAACACTGTATACGGTTTCAAAACCGATATTTATCAGATACTGTGCGGCTCCCTGACTGCTATGGCCGTGGTAGCACATCACCATAACCGGCTGATCAAAATCGGCCTCTTGCAGGAATTGATTGATAGTTTCATTAGTCAGATGAAATGCACCTGTTACATGTCCGGCACGGAAACTCTGTGGATCACGGATATCCACCATCAGAGCACTTTTATCGAGCCAGTTCTGGTAGGCTTGTTCAGGGCTTATTGTTTGAAAATGTTCCATAAACACTCAGCTTTGTTTCTTGAAATTTCGTTTTAAGGTGTCAGTTTCTTAAAAATGTTACTTTATGACTTTACTGCCTTCCCAATTCTGTCATTGGGAAGGCAAGACTAGAGATAATAAAGATATAAAGAACAAAAAATAACGGGCTAAAATCAGTAGTAAGAATGTTCGCCACGCTGATGTTCTGTCAGGTCTTTAACGCCTTTCAGCTCAGGGAACATCTGTAACAGCTGTTTTTCGATCCCCTCTTTCAGGGTGACATCGACCATAGAACAACCGTTGCAGCCACCACCAAATTGCAGGATGGCATAACCTTCATCCGTGATTTCCATCAGGCTGACACGGCCACCATGACCTGCGAGCTGTGGGTTAATCTGTGATTGTAGAGTATATTCAACGCGCTCAATCAGGGGCGCATCATCAGCTACCTTGCGCATTTTTGCGTTTGGTGCTTTCAGGGTCAGCTGGGAGCCAAGCTGGTCAGTCACAAAATCGATAACCGCCTCTTCCAGAAAAGGCGCACTGATTTCATCAACATAGGCAGAAAGTTGGTCAAATTTCAATTCGGTGTCAGTGGCTTCAACAGCATCAGGTGGGCAATAAGAAACACCGCATTCTGCTGTCGGCGTTCCTGGATTAATGACAAAAACGCGGATTTGTGTACCGGGTTCTTGATTTGCCAGTAGCTTGGCAAAGTGCGCTTGCGCTGCTTCAGTAATATTAATCATGTCATTTGCTCAATAGTTGACTGTTATAGTTGGTTATAATACGCCCATTCATAAAGGAACTACAAGGTTCGGCATATTGCCCAGGTTTGCACGGAACGGGCACCAGCACGAATTAACAACTGTGTGGCTTCATGCAGAGTGGTTCCCGTGGTGATCACATCATCGAAAATGACGATATGTTGATCGGTAAAATCACCACGCAATTGAAAGGCATGCTTAAGATTGGTTTTCCTCTGGGCGGCAGATAAGCCCCGTTGTGTGAGTGTAGCACGTGTGCGTTGCAAAAGATTAGGCTGATATTGGCATCGCAACCAGCGTGCTAATGGCCTGATAATAAGCTCAACCTGATCAAACCCGCGTTGCCAGCGTTTCTGACGGTGCAGAGGAATACCGAGTATGCAGTCCGGCTTAATCCAGTGCCCTTCACGGTAACCCTGTAACCAGTGCAGAAGAAATATGCGCGCCAGAACTGCTGCGAGCTGGGGGGTACTATGATATTTATAGCGCCGGATAAGCTGACTTAAAGGGGGAGCATAATCGGTAACAGCGATCATTTGTTGCCAGAGTGGTGGCTCCTTCAGGCAGCGGCCACAGGGTAAATCACGAGAACTGGCAGACAGAGAGCAGCGTGGACAAACGTTCGCCAGCCGTTTCAGGTTTTGCCAGCAGATGTGGCATATTCCATGATGAGCGAAATACAAATTTTGATGGCATAGCCAACAGTACCCAACCATTGTTAGCATGGTTTTTGTGAACATCGCTTTCTTCCTTGATAAGAAATTCCTGAGAGTAAATAAGGTGAGAATAACAATGGATAAGTTGTTTTGGCAGACTTTAGGCGAAGCTCCTCGTGATCTTGTGATGCTGCACGGATGGGGGTTGAACGCTGAGGTCTGGCGTTCAGTGGAAACACGATTAGCTTCGCATTTTCGTTTACATTTAGTGGACTTACCGGGATATGGGCGTAGTCAGCCGTATCCGGCTATGACACTGAAAGAGATAGCTGATACGGTATGGCAACAGGCGCCAGAAAATGCCTTATGGCTGGGATGGTCGCTGGGAGGGCTCATTGCCAGCCAGATTGCGTTAGATCATCCTGATAAAGTGGCGGGTTTAATCACAGTAGCATCATCGCCAAAGTTTAGTGAAGAGGGGGATTGGCCGGGAATCAAACCTTCGGTTCTGAGTGCATTCAAGCAGCAGTTGAGTGAAGATTTTCAGAAGACGGTTGAGCGTTTTTTAGCATTGCAGACTTTAGGCACAGACAGCGCCCGTCAGGATGCGCGTTTACTGAAATCAGTGGTATTGAACCTGCCGATGCCGACAGTCGAAGTGCTCAATGCCGGGCTGGAAATTCTGCGCACTGATGATTTGAGAAGTGAGCTGGCACAGCTTCAGCTGCCTTTCCTGCGTATCTATGGTTATCTTGATGGTTTGGTACCACGTAAGATTGCTGCCTTGCTTGATAGTAAATGGCCGCACACTCGTTCTGTGACTATGCGTCATGCGGCACATGCGCCTTTTATTTCCCATCCGGATGAATTTGTCGATTTATTGATAGCGTTTGCGAACAGTGGGAGTGAAGCCGGGTAATTTCAGCTATTGACTACTAATTACCCATAACATGGCTGTTATGGGTAGTTGATATTTATCTGACAGGATAAACTTCGGTGACAATTTCCGGTGTATTGACAATGGTATCGAGTACAGGACAGTTACTTTCTACAAACTGAATAAAATCGCGGATTTCCTGTTCGGTATTATCGGCTTTTATATGAAATTTTGATGTGATTTTGGAAAAGCCGATTTTGGCGTTTTTATTCTTACCGGTGAAACCGTCGGTATCCAATTCTCCTTCCACATTGACCTGAATATCAATCAGGTTGATTTTATGTTTGCGGGCAAAACTTTTGGCCACAATACACTGACAGGCACCAAAAGCAGAAAGCAGTGCTTCCACAGGGTTCATGGCTTCATCTGTTCCGCCCAGATTTTTGGGTTCATCCACATGAAAGGTAAAACCTCGTGATGAACATTTCATTTTAAGATGACCAGCAGACTCTATTGTTGCAGCAAATAACTCTTTAGGCATTTTAGTATATCCTCAGGTTATTAATCGTTATGACAGAACTGCATATGAAATAATCAGGAAGTGGTTTTTATTCTTTAATCTATCATGATGGTTAAAAGAATTACTGTGCTAATGTTAACGAATTAGGCGCTGGTCGAATGTAAAGTCTAATTCTTTAACTGATTCAATAGATTTAGAAAATTTAGGGTGATTTGGATTGATAATAATGTTGTTTTCGTAAGGAACGATACAAGAAGGGATGATAAGGGCCGCATTTTCGGCAGCATTTAGCCAGTCACTGCCTATATCCATTGTCGAAGTAGGGGCTGGGTCACTTCTCCAGTTATCGGGGAGATAACGATGATCCAAATAGTCCACATCGGTATCTGCTAATTCAATAGAAAATAGTTGATATTCTTCAAGCAGACTTTCTTTTGTTGTATGAACGTACAATTCTAAAGTGGCAAGTGCGATAGAGCTGGAGGCATAAACTGCCCCATATCCTTTATGATTCCAGCGTCCGCCGAATCTTTTTGCACCATACCCCGTCCATGCTTCATGAGCATGAACGGATTTTACTAATCGGTAAAAAATCATGAAATGACCCCGTGTTCCAGCCGGCCAATGAGGTCCATCACTTCAAGGGCGCCACTTTCTGTCGAGAGAAGGGAAATAGGAGCCACATGACCTAAACCCTTCACAGGCTCTTTAAGCCAATGGTAGGCAGCTTCTTTATCACCATTGAAGAAAGTGATGGTTGCATCAAAGACGCGGACTAAACGGGCTATACGTTCACTTTCATCAGGTGAAAATGGGTGACCAGAACTTTTACGGCGTGCAACATTACGCTCATTGATACCAGCAATGCGAAGGATATCAGTTTTAGATATCTTTGAGTCTCGGTGAATATTATCCAGCACATCGAGTGGCAATCCGGCTTGTAAGGTTTTGATCAGATCGCTTCCTCGGTTTGCCGGCAGGCCGACAGAGCGCCAGAGCGCTTTATTACCGGTTGTATTACTTGGTACGTAGATTCTCATAAATCATTCCCCAAACAAGACAATTGTCATGTTAGTTATATGACATTTGTCTTGTTTGGGCAAGTTGCTTAAAGATGTTTAGAAGAAAGGAAGAGGGTTTGTTGCTGAATTAAGAAAATGTATTCAGCACTTTATCATCGCCAGTTGATATGCCTTAGCAGCACATCTCTGTGTTTCCGGGCACTGTTTACAACCACCACTCAGGCAGGAGGAAATGTCTACTTCCTCCAGTTTACCCATCGTCACCAATTGATTGAGCATGGCTTCTACGATGGCCAGTGGTGCTGAAAACTGATGGCTCAGTGATCTGGCGTCGGTGCGCCCATGAAGGGCGACCATATCGCGGATTTGCAGCAGACTAATCATGGCAACTCCTAGTGACAGCTACCGGAACAATCGCAGCTCCGGTCTCTGGTGCTATTGAATGTGATTGTGATTCTGCTGCGTGCACGGCGTAATCCAACAAAAACAGCGACATTGAACAAAATGACCACCAGAATAGTGAGCAGGCTGTTTTGTGGATGTGCGGAAAAGGTTGCAGCCTGATAAAACAGTATAGCCAGAGAATAAGCGACGTTTAATCCCCATAAAATTGAGAATGTCATCCAGCCGCGACTGGTTTCACGGGCAATGGCACCCATCACAGAAACACAGGGCACATACAGCAGAACAAAGATCAGATAGCTGTAGGCCGCAACAGGAGAACCAAATTTAGCACTCATCACTCCCATTGAACTGCTGTCCATGTTGCCGTCGCCTTTACTGGCCTCAATCGGGTTGGACAGAGCACTCAGGGTGAATGTCTCTTTCAGGCTATCCCATGTTTCTGTTACTGAGCCTTTCAGTTCATCCAGCAGATTAAACTCATCCGGGTTGAATGGCTGTTTGGTGATGTTTTCTGCGGTATAAAGTGTATTCAGTGTTCCGACAACCACCTCTTTTGCCATCGCTCCGGTGATAAGCCCGACGGTTGCCTGCCAGTTATCAGAATGTACGCCAATAGGATGAAGGATCGGTGTAATGACTTTACTGACCGAGGCCAGCGCTGATTCATTGATATCGTCTACTGTCTTACCGGAGAAAGAAAAGCTATTGAGAGCACCGATAAACATACTGGCCGCGACAATCACTTTACCCGCACGTATCACAAACCCTTTCAGGCGTTGCCAGGTCTGGATTAATAGCGTTTTAGCATGAGGAACATGATAGACAGGCAGCTCCATGACAAAGGGGGATGCCTCACCACGCATAATGGTGTATTTGAGTAGCAGGCCCGTCAGGATGGCAACGACAATACCGAGGATATACAGAGAGAAGACAATACTGGCACCATGTTTATTAAAGAACGCGGCGGCAAAAACGGCAAAAATCGCCAGACGTGCGCCACAAGACATAAATGGTGCCATCATGATGGTAATCAGCCTTTCACGCGGTGCATCCAGTGTTCTGGAACCCATCACGGAAGGAACATTGCAACCGAAGCCGACAATCAGGGGCACGAAGGATTTACCCGGTAATCCCAGAGACTGCATTAGCCTGTCCATCACAAATGCAGCTCTGGCCATATAGCCGGAGTCTTCAAGAAAAGAGAGAAACAGGTACATCATGCCTATCTGTGGAACCAATGGCAGCATGGTATTGATACCGCCTCCGATCCCTTGTGCAAGGAAAATGGTCAGCCAGCCGGGGAAGTGGAGGGTATAACCGAGCCACTGCATACCATCAATGAAAATGGCAGAGGAAGCACCATCAAAAATGGGTTGTAAAGCACCACCGATATTAATCGCCAGTACGAACATGAGATACATGACAAACAGAAAGACAGGCACGCCCAGCCAGCGATTGAGAATAACTTTGTCTATCGCCTGAGTCAGTTTATTGGGTATTGCTGAGTCAACATCCGTGACTGCCAGACACAATTTATTGATTGCCTGATAGCGGGCATCTGCAATGATGAGTTCAGGTTCTTCAATCTGTTTCTGTTGCAGGCGAAGTTTGCTCTCGGCCAATTGTGCCTGCGTCAGCTCTGAACGCTCAAAACTGTATATATCCCCTTCCAGTATTTGCAAGCTGAGCCAGCGACGCTGTTGCAGATTGAAGTTTCTGCTGATCAGGTCAGCAAGGTTGTTCGCCTCCTGCAATAAAGTATCGGGGTATTGCACCAGTACGGGGCGTACAGGCTGGTGGTAGTGGTCAATGGCTTTTTTAAGCGTATCTATCCCTGTCGAACGGGTAGAGACGAGCGGAATAACCGGGCAACCAAGATGCTGCTCCAGCGCTGCAATATCAATGTTGATATGCTGGCTTTTGGCGATATCCAGCATATTCAGGGCAACAATGCAGGGAATACCAAGCTCAATGAGCTGTAATGAAAGGTAGAGATTACGTTCCAGATTTGAAGCGTCAACGACATTGATGAACATATCGGCTTCGCTGCTCAGTATATAGTGACAGGCAATTTGCTCGTCAATTGAGGTTTGCTCGGAAATGGTTGTGAGAGAATAGGTACCGGGAAGATCGACAAGGTCTATTTGATGTTTTTGGGTGGAAAAATGCCCGGTTTTGCGCTCAACCGTGACTCCAGACCAGTTACCGACCCGTTGTCGGGAGCCTGTAAGTTGGTTGAATAAAGTGGTTTTCCCAGAGTTAGGGTTACCGATTAAACCTATAGTTAATTGTTTCATCATACTTTTTACTGATCAGGAATAGTGTGCATCATTGCATTCAGTCTCAGGACTGTACGGCATCTGGACTTCATTCATTCATTCTGCTGGATGTACTGCTAATGTGAGGAGCGCTAAGTCTTTTTTACGGAGAATAAGGTTGACTCTGCGTGTTTCTATTTGAATGGGGTCTCCCAAAGGGGCAACTCGGATAACCTGAAAAGTAGAGCCGGGTAGCATCCCCAGAGACAATAATTTTTGCCTGTATGCGCGATTTATCTGTGGGAAGAACCCCAGAATTTTATAGCTTTGATTTGGAGTCAGTGACATATAACACTCCGTTAAAACTCAAAAGACAGTGATTATGAGAATGATTATCCTCAATAAAGCGAAATTCACAAGGAAAAAGTATATTAGTTATTTTGGATTAAAGCGCCAATGAGAATAATATGCAATACCAATATCATCTATTTATCACTGAATAATGACGGAATAAATTGATATTAATCAATTTAATGGCGATTTAATCAAAAATTAAAGTTATGTAAAGAATATCTGAAAGGAATTAACAACAAGCTCTAATAAGAAATGGAGCTTGTTGTTATATATTTTTCTATTAATCTTTCGGTGGATAAAGAAGATCATTTAATGATACTGAGACACGGGCATCATCCTGACGTTCACTCCAGCCTGTTGAGTCGTATACCCACCATGCTTCCACTTTTAATTCATAGAAACGGCGTATTGCATTGCCATGATAGTCAGCAATCGGACGGGATTTTTTCTTTCTGATATTCTCATCCGGATAAGTTTTCAGGAAGAAGTAGTCATAGGTTTCCTGTAGTTCATCGTCCGGAACCTGACGGGCGTTGCCGATGAACTGAGAGCCAGCGAGTATCAGCGATGAATCAGGCGTGGTGATGCTACTGTATATGGTACCGCTGACCCGAGGGTTGATAAGTAGCTCCTGAGAATGGCGGGTATCCTGTTTTGAATACCAGATTAAACTTAATGGATTATATTTAGGAATATAAAAAAGTGTGGATGACCAAGCTAACTCGGCATTCGGAGCATGAGTAGCAAGGTTGAAGAATCTTATATTGCTGAGTAAGTCAAAACTGCTTTGGATATATTTATTCATAAATTATTCCTTAACAATTTGAGTTTCTTATCTGTATTTATAATTATTTAAACGACTTATGGTCACTATTAATAATAG
>NZ_CAWQMW010000129.1:0-40599 GCF_963895965.1 Xenorhabdus sp. PB30.3
AATCACTAGAATGCAAATGTCAGATTGCGATGCGCCTGTTAGGGCGCGGCAGGTAAGAGAGCCTTATAGGCGCATATGAAAAACCCCCGGCTATGCCGGGGGATACTTATTATCTGTCAGCTCTTTTCAACCAGCCGGATAATCAATTGCCCCCGTTCAACGGTGATATTCACCGCCTGCCCGGTGGCAAATCCGGCTTCTTCCAGCCTTCATACTCTAGTCAGAAGGCGTCAATCTTAAATCAGGAAGCTCAGACTTTGATTAAAGAAATATTGAGTAATCCAAATACCAAAATAGAATCAAGGGTGGTTTTTGAAAACAAACAGAGGATTATTGTAGTTGAAGCAACAGCACCTGATGGGAGGGCATTAAGGTTTAATGCTGATGGTACAAGATTAATCGGTTTCCGTGAGCCACCTAATAAATGACAGAGAGAATGAGCATGTTGGAATATAGTGTTGGTAGTTTTGCTGATAGAGATGATCTTTATGCTGAACTATCTTTTAATAAGGTACAGTGGGGAGAAATCTCGTTATCTGAGGACAAAAAATCAGTGAATATTATTATTTATCCTGATAGTAATATTTTAGAATTCAGTTATGATGAATTTTTGAATATAGTGGAAAAAGCAAAGGCTCATTTACTTAGTTTGGAGCCATTGTGTAGATAACAAAAAATCCCAGCTATGACGCTGGGATTTTTTGTTATTGAGAATAATGCCTTGGGAGATGGATTTGGCCCGAATTCATTCTGGGTTCAAATGGCTAATTCCGTAAACTCAGATGCAACATTGGCATTCGACTTACTGAGTAAAGGAGCCTCTGTAGATGAAATTGATAAAGCAATAAAATATAGTCATCAACGACCATCATGGGGAGTTGAATATAAAGTTAAGCCTTATTTGAAAGGTGAAGCTGAATTTGGAGCAGGTTGGGCTGGATTTGCTGAAGTATCGTTGGATCCATACAAATTTGCAATTAATGGTGGGGAAACAACCGCTATCGGTGTTCATACTGGCGCAACTGTTGGAGTAGAATTTGGTCCTTACTTCCCAGGTTCGTTAGGCTCCTTGAATAAAGACTATTCTTTTGACCTAGGCTTTGGTTTTGGTTCAGTAGGGCTGTCAGTAGGAAAAGATGGAATAGGTACATCATTAGGTGCCGGGCCATCATATGGTTTGAAAGGAACACAAAAAATCTCATTGGGTGAAGTAGACATAAATGGCAAAGAGGGTGCTGAAATATATAAATATGAGTTTAAGGAAAAATAAATATGATTGTATATATTCCGTTTGTTTTTATGGTGTCAAGTTTGTTATCTCTTTCAGGCTGTCTGATTTATTTTGGTCTTAGCCGAAGAGTTTCACTAAAAAACCCAATGATTGCATTCAGGTTTTTTGATTTTTGTTTTTTTAATAAAAGCAAGCTGGCTAATTTTTCCATATTTATGTTTTTTACAATGTATGTGTTTGGTATTTGGGATTATTTTCTAAGGCATGAATACACCATTCATGTTTTAGAGTATTTCATTGGTACGATTGCAATATTTTTATTTATTGTTCATTGCAGGTTTTTATCTAGAAGAAAATTTTCATGTGGAAATAAAATTGAATGTATAAGAGAGTTTTTTTTTGAAATGGATATAAGTTTTAAAAGTATATTACTGTGGTTATCTAGATTTTTTTATGCTGTTTATTTTTATATGGTTTTTTCTAATTGATTTTTGCCACAAAAATATAATTGAGAATAACTTCCTGGGCGTCAATGAGCTGGACAGTTTTGAGCACAGAGCACGCAATTGTGAAGGAGACAGCTGTCAGCAGGTTATCCGGGATATGATTAATACCAATATCCGTAACCAGCAGGAAATGATGGACTTCTGTAACAACAACCCGGAGCAGTGTACGCAGAAGTACGGCTACCTGGTTGAACAATGCGGCGTATTTGAGCGCACTAGACTTTTCAATTTCACCCGTTCAGGATCTGGCCGTTTTTCCCGCTTATGCCAGGATTGATAACTACTGCGATTGATCTGGCTGGGTGCACTGGTCCGAGGTTTGAATGAGCCAAAGTATAGGGTATCTCACAAAGCTGCTTCAAGGGGGGGATGAACAAACGAGTCATTATGTTTATCAAGAAAAAGAATGGTACGGTCTTTCCCACCTTAATATCGGACAAAAATTTGACCTCACTCAGCCTAACCTATAAGGTATTTAACGGTTACTCATGATCTATCGCCTGCAAGGATCAGCGTGAAGCGGCGAAGTCAAAACTCCCGTAGCCTGCAAGGGAGAGCATTACAATGCGGTACATCTGCGCACTTTTGGAAGCAGATATCCCCGGACACCTAACCCTCGGTCTGAGGATGAAAGTTTTCCGGTGTTATTCACCGGCTATTCACACAGCAGGGTAAAACGAACCCTGTCTTACGCTGAATGAGACTATTCTCATCAGTACAACCTTTATCTGCATTTTCAGTTCATCACGATAAACGTCCCGAATATTGTGCGGCGTCACTTGTGTTGAAGCGCAGCGATTACCAAGTGACGCCGCAAAGCGGCAAACGTCCATAGCCCATCCGGTCTGGTTTTACGACCGATTTGAACCCCGCATTACTCAGTGAAACCACGCAAAACAGACTATTAACCACCCTGTTAAACGATTGTCCTATCGGATTTTCAACCCACTGCCTGATTGCAGGCTGATGCAGTAAAAATTAAGGAGAAATGAATCACGTCAAGATAATGAGGCGTTCATCCTGAGCTGATCAGGCACTGAACGGGGAGCATGTCATCGCTGTGCTGAGCACGTCGCGAGCTCCTGCAATAACTCAACACAATCCCGCCCTGCTACACATTATCTGACGCACCACGGAACGGTGAACCTGAACCGACACGCAGGGAATTGTTTTAAAAACGACTAAAAATGAATAAAACAAACGCAAAGTAGCAGAAGAGGCGAGAATGGCGCAGGGATCGACACGTTCAAAGGTTGAGCAGTTCAGAAAAGTCTTTATCACGCATGCCCGACAGGCGGGCGGAAGTTTTGTTACGGTGGCGGATCGGGAGCGTATGGCCCGGCAGTTCCTTGATTATTTGAAAACCAATGGCATCAAACTCCGGCAAATGGACAGTCTGAAGGTGAAATATATTGAGCGTTACATTGCTGAACGCAAAGCCAACAATATCAGTCATCGGACACTGCAAAATGAAATGTCGGTGCTGCGAGCCATTTTAGCGCAGGCGGGAAAGCATAAGCTGGCTGATCCCGATAATGCCCGCCTGAGTAACCGGGCATTGGGTATCGCGGATACCAGCCGCAAGGGAACGAAAATGGCGCTGGCACCGGCTGCATTCCGGGACATTTTTCAGCAGGTGGAACAAAAAGACCGGCGTGTCGCGGCTGTTATGCAACTGGCGTATGTGCTGGGACTGCGTACCAAAGAAGCGGTGGAAGCCTACAAATCGTTAGCGACCTGGAAGAAAGCACTGGAAAACGGGCATACGTCTGTGCGGGTGGTGTTCGGTACTAAAGGGGGACGCCCCAGACAGACGGTCATACTGGATCGGGAAGCCCTGCAACACGCGATTGCTTATGCTGAACGCGAGCAGACCGGGCGTGGCGGTAAACTGATTGATAAGCCGACGATCACGCAGGCCATCGACCGTTACCGCTATATTGTCAGAAGCTCAGGATTGACGGGTAAGAACGCCCCGCACAGTATGCGTTACCATTTTGCTCAGCAATCCGGGGAGCATTATATAGCGCAAGGATTTAACGAGCGGGAAGCGCTGGCACTGGTCTCAATGGATTTAGGGCATGGCGATGGGCGAGGGCGTTATATTAAGCAGGTGTATTACCAGAATATTGAGGGCGAATAAGTTGTATTGGAGCACACACGCTCTGTTGCTCTGGTCATTGGAATATGAGCAAAGCAATCTTGAATCTTAGGCGATTATTCCTATGTTACGCTAACTCACTTTTGGACAGATACGTGTTACGAATTTAATAACTTCACATTCATACAGACTGGGAGTTTTAGTGATAGGCTTACATTATAATCCATCAATCTTGTCGTAATTGACCTTAAGTTGTCTAAAAGACATCCTAGAAGCAAATTCAATTACTTTATGAACAAAAAAACAAAAAGTTATGGTTATTATTCTGGATTGCTTATTAACAGATTTATCCGCACCAAGTGACGTTTTTAATGTGGCTAACGATAACCCCCATTGAAGCCGATACAGGAAGCATATTGCACTTATTGTGTTAATCCAGCCATTCTGCTAAAAATCACAAACTGAATAGAGTTCATGTTCATATTGATTTCTTTAAGGTATTGTGTATGTGCACATAACTTTGAACATTTCATCCTTGAAACTATGTGCATGCAGTAACTTAGAATTACCTTAATTAGACTAGAGTTAGAAATAAAGATAGAGACAAGAATAAAATGAGCAAAGAATATACAGAACAATATCGATATGTTATTGGTACATTAGGTGAAAGCTGGATCGATCCTACAGAAAAAAAATCTCGTGGAAAATTAGACATAATAATAGAAGAATTCAGAGATGAGAATGGTAATAAACGATATGCACCGATAAACACAGAGGAACACTTCTGCGACACAGAGAAAGTCTTCATTACAGGCCCATTCGATGAGTTAGAAAGAAAATACGAGCCACATCAACTATTACTCGCAGAGGTTACACGCGCGAATAAATCTGAAGCTAATCAACAAAGTCATATAGCTTATTATAAAGCAGTGCAACTAATTAAGAATACAGATCTACTTGAAGTATTATCTGCCCATAATGATTTCAATCCAGATGAACCAATTTTGCATTTAGCTCACACTCCTTCTACAAATCTCATTATGCTTTCAACCAATATAGATGGTGAAAATTTTATTCAAGGACCATTTGCTTACGATATAACCGAGCAAGGCGAAGATGGATATAAAGTTAACTTACGTTATCCAACTACCCCGTTACCTGGCAAGATCTTGAGTGATCATATGATCGGAAAGTTAAAGCGAGAGCTATGCGAAGAGCAACTCATTGACGTTACTTTAAGGCAAAGATTGACGGTATTTCTAACTAATGTAACTCAATTTATCAATAAGCTTACACCTAAAGATCAGGTTGATATCATGGATGCTGAAACTTTGATTCGCAACTATGTGGAGCCATTATTAAAAGATTCTATATTTCGAGCAGATGGTGGAAGACTAACAAAAAAAGGTATTGAAGTACTGCGCAAGAATGTAAAAAGTGGACGTCAATTTAAAACAGAACAACCTAGATATTTACGTACTGTAGGGTTACTTGCCGAAGCTGCTGAATTTGATTCAAATATGACAAAATTCAAAGATGAGTTATTGAGAATGCCAGAAGGGCAGCGTTTCTTAGATGAATTTTTGACAAAAAATGAGGCTGCTTTCTATGAAAAGTACAGAGCAAATCATCTCCAAAATATTGTACAAGAAGCCAATATAAGGCGTGTTGAAGTTGAAAGATTAGAAAATAAAAAACAATCTCTTTTAGACGAACTAAAATCCATAGCACAGCAAAAAAGTGAAAAAGAAAATGAGCTTCGTCAAATGGAGGAAAAGAGAAAAACAGAATTAGAAGAACAAGTTATGCGAGAACTCAAACTCCGTCATGCCGAACTCCAGGAAGAAATTGCTAATAGAGAACGACTTTTGTCAGATTTGGAAGCACAACATTCAGATTATGAAACTTATCAAGAGTTACTAGATGCAATAGAAGAAAAAAGGAACGAATACCGTACTATTGATAGGATGGTACAAGAAAGCGAAAATTCGCTTGAAAATGTAAAAACCCAAATCAAAGAATCTTCTGCGAAATTGACAGAGCAGTTTGTCAATATCAAAGCTGGGTTCGAAGCTATGACACAACCAAATAAAACATCCAAAACTAAATGGGATTTTCACTCTCCTCAAGCTAATCGTTTGGACACAACGAATAAAGTAAAAGCTCAACAAGAATACCTTGATGAATTGGACAAGGCATTATGTAGTTATAGTAGGAATCTTGATACTGAGCAACTAGTTAATCTTGTAACTACGCTAGCACAAAACCAGTTTACTATTTGTTCCGGTTTACCTGGAACGGGGAAAACTAGCTTGATTAAGCGGCTAGGCCAAGCTATGAATCTTGGATATAGACAGCACACAATCTCAGTGTCAAGAGGGTGGATGTCTTCAAACGATATATTGGGATACTACAATAGCCTCGCAGGCTCCTATCAACCAGCAGCAACGGGTCTTTGGGAATTATTATTAACAATGCAGGAAGAAAACCCCGAAGAAGTAACGCCTTCTATACTACTCTTGGATGAAATGAATCTAAGCTCCCCAGAACATTATTTTAGCAATTTCTTGGATTTAGCTGATGGTGAAAGTAGGAGAGAAATTTTTACAGGTTATCCTGAGAAAGAGCGAATTATTGTACCAGACTATATCCGCTTTGTAGGCACAGTAAATAGTGATGAAACAGTACAGCCACTATCACCAAGAATGCTTGATCGTGCGGCAGTAATACCTTTTGATGACCTAATAAGTGAAATGTATTTAGAAAATACCAGCTCTAAAATGGGCATGCCTATTGAACCAGTTTCTGCGATAGATTGGTTATCTTTATTTGAAGGAAAAGGAACTCAACTTTCAGGTGAAGCTCATTCAATTATGAGTGAAATTACCAATATTCTTGAGGATGACCATGAAGAGCTAGGAAAACGAATTCTCATATCTTACCGCAAACGTCGTTTAATTTCTAATTTTGTAGAAGTGGCTGGATCTCTATTAGTTGAATACGAAGGCCAAATCACTGCACTAGATCGTGCTATTCTTCAACATGTTTTACCTAGTTTAAACGGCTATGGAGATAGTTTTGCTGAACGGCTGAAGCGCCTGCATTCCGCATTAAAGAAACATGGTCTTAATATGTCAGCTAAGCACCTTCGAAAAATTATTTTAGAAGGTGAAGAAGCCCTCAATAGCTATCGCTATGTAGTTTAAAAAGGAAAAACAATGTTGGATTTAACCCTTGAGGTCAATCCTGGGCGTACTTTTAAAGGTTTCGTTTGCGAATTAATTAGTGAAGGAAATGCAATTCATGGTGATTGGTCAATTCCTGAAGATGCCCAAATAGGAATTCAACTGATAGTACGTGATAAAGCCCTAGAGTTTGGAACTCCAATATTGTATATCGGTGATGTCGTTCATGAGATGTCATTAACTACATCAATAGATGATAAACAACATTGGTGTGTATTGTTTGATGAAGATCAAACCGTTGGGAAGCCATTTTATAATTTTGTAGGTAGAAGCGAAATAATTTTGGCATTTCAAAAAATAGATATTCGGGTTAGGAGCTTAGTTAATATCCAAGCTAACTTAGTAAACGCTGAGCTAGCTGAAAGTATGCTTAAGTATTTATACACCCATTATGCAAGTATAGTATCCCTATGTTTCTCTCGCTCAAGGGTTGATGGTAGCACTGGTAAAGGCAATGAAGATTCAATAACTCGTCTAATGGCAGAGGCTCAAAGTGGAATAGAGCTTTGTGAATCAGTATGGCCTGAGTTGTTATCCAGAGTCCGGGAACGATGGGAGACTGAATTGCAAATAAAGCAAAAAACTTTACCAAATTCACCGCAGGGTGTTACTTGGCTTACTCAACATCCAGAATTCATTCATTTTTGTCATCAGGAAGAACAAACATTGAGATTGAGAGGCTATCCAGCCAAGATCACACAAGGAGCCTGGGAAGAAACTATTCATAATAGAGATTTACTAGAAAATAGGATTATCCATGCTTATTTAGCACATCTTGAACAAAAACTAAGTAAAGCAAAAAAGGTATTGCTAACTGATTTCCTTGGAAGCAATACGAAAGATAATATTTCAGATTTTTGTGAATATATAAATTTAGATCATATTTTAAATAAATACCGACTTCCTATTTTAGAAGGGTTATCAAAAAGATTAGATAATCTACTATCTCGCGTGAGATTTTTGCGTAAGAATCTGAACGCATTCGTAAAAATACCTAAAGATTTAAAGCCTATTCCTCCAACTGTAACCCCTTTTGTTGCTCGAACACCTAGCTATCTAAAGGTATATGAAAAAATTGCTAGGTGGTATGAATTCGGCAATATAGAAATAGGTATAGGGGATTTGCTATTTGGATTACGTCATTTGAGTACACTATATGAGTTTACTGTGTTAACACAGCTAATTTCAGCACTACGAAATACCGGTGCAAATTTACTCAAACAAGGTTGGCGTGATTACAATGGGGCTAAATTCGGGGGGGAGGAAAAAATACGTCCTATAAATGCAATTAATAATTACTTCTATTTTTCACATGAATCACGAAGAATGGAAATAGAACTATTTTATGAGCCCAAGATCTGGACAAAACATAAAGCTCAGCCTGGTGACCCAGTGGATGTCTGTATCGAACATCAAGGCAAAGATTGGCAGTACCGAAGTCCTGACTATGTACTACGCATATGGATTGGGGGTAGTACCGAGCCAATACTATTAATTCTTGACGCTAAATTCTCATCGGACTACTGGATTAAGCGTGAAAAACTACCTGATTTAGTTAACAAATACCTACTTGGATTACATCAAAAAAGAAGCGATGGTAGTTATGGGCGTTTACCAATACAAGCTGTTTGGGCTCTCTACCCTAAAGGGCAAGCGGAAAAGGTAGATTTTTATGCGTCGTATCACTCAATTGGAGAGCGTGAAAGTATATTACCTTCGCTTGAAGGGATCCGAGTAAAACCCAATGAAGAGGCTCGCTTATCTATAATGCTTGATAAATTATTTCAACAGATTGAACAAGAATCACTCATAAAAAAAACAGAGCACCTGTATAAGAAACAATTACCATTCTTTATGCAGGAACCTTTTGAAATTTCAGGTAATCAATTGCACTAATCAAATATGCAGGGAGAATTTGCTCTACTTTAATTACAAATAAGCCCTGTAACAACAGGGCAATTTGTTAAACCATTTAAAATTGAATCTCATCCCAATCCATTTCCTCGGTTTCTTCCGGCAAAGCAGAAAGCGTTGTCATCTGAGTAGGTTCTCTCTCCTTATTAACAGTTTTAGAAGGTTGTGTTTTTTGTACTGACTTAGAAGCAACCTGCTGAGCAGACGCGGGCTTGAATCACTACGACTGCCTAACATCTGCATTGTGTCGTTCGCTTTCACCACAACTTCGGTCGAATAGCGATCCTGCCCCTTCTGGTCTTGCCACTTGCGTGTTTGCAAGTGACCTTAAATAGCCAATTAGAATATTATACCTGTCACTTATACGGTCGATTATGTGACATATGAATTACAAGATACTGAATGTTAGAAATTGTCACTTAATACATCATTTATTCTAAGGCATGCAAAGGATTCATCAGGATCAAAATGTGATATAAATTCCAGAAGAATACCTACCTCAACAAATAGGGTTATTGGGTGGGGTAGCTTTTCAGGGACTCAGGATCACGCCGACCATAGAAAGCTATGGTGAACATATCTATACTCCGTGCAGTCGGTTATACAAATTACACACTTCAGTGCACACGAGTATCGAGCAGTGTGGCTGACTTCTGAAATTATTTTATCAGAAGTCATATGAATACCAGATTCTAAGCCCTATCAATTGGTGCAGTCGTTTTCTAGGATTACCAACCGACGCCGAAATAACTATGTAATTAACCCGATATATGGACACCGACTTAATTCAAGTGGGTGTCCATATATCGGGTTAATTACAGAAAAATTATGATTGTGGTTCTTACGCTAAGTAATATCTTACGTTAAGAAATAGTATTTTTTTTCAAATAAATACAATCACTTGGTAGGATAAGACGCTTGAATCCCCACACCGCTAGCATAGCTGGCGCTATATTTGCGTAATATGCAGCACTAAAAGCATATTTACCTAGTAATAGAAATATTACAGCAAGTATTAATGAGACTATAAATATAATGATAGAGCCACTTATGCGAGGAGCTTTTCCTTGTTCTTTATAAAATCCGTATTTTTCTAATATTGAAGAATAGATTGTGATGAATTTATTTTTTTCTTCAAATGACTTGAATTCAAGAATTGATACACCTGGGTAGCAAGGGAGCTCAATTGATACACTTTTAATTGGTGCTTCAGAAGAAACTTCCCCCACCTCTGAAGGGTATATAATTGAAAAGCTATCCATGGACTCAAGGTAGCCTTCAGTTATCGTTCCGTTATTAATCTTATCAACATATTCATCGATATCGCACTCTGTTATCTTATTGATAATAATATCTTTATATATTACTAAACATAAAGCGCGTTCATCTTCTGTAGTTTCATTCAAATAGAATGTGGCGATATTATTTTGCATAAATACTTAGTAATCAGTTAATTGATTTAACTAGTTAATCATAGTTTTTATAGTTGTAGCAAGGAGGTAATCAGAAAGAATGTTTGTATAATTAACTGAAAATGAGCATGCATTTTTTTATTGCAAGTGGTTACGTTATACCTAAGTCCGCTTCACACCCTGAGACATTCGACAAGCTTTTTATGTTTTAAGTAAAGGCGAATTTCGATCTTTGAGTGCCAGTAAGTATTTTGCTTCGTCGTAACAGGTTCTGGTCTTCCAACAGCAGTAAATTATCCTTATCCAGAATTCAGGTTAAAAATAGATTATCGATATAATTCAGCCATCGGTATAAACACACAATGGGCATAAACGTGTTAGACCAAACGGCCTGAACGGGTCACCGCGTATTGACAGTTTCTCCCTGACGCCCCAAAAATTCCGTAGCACTCCTGACATTATTTTTTTCCCCGGAAAATGAATTACCCATTGACCTGATGATTTCTGTTGATTAGCGTAGTCAGACTTATCCATGATCCGGTCGCTTGTGAGGATCACCTTCGGGCAGCGACCACAACACTCCCGTAGCCTGCAAGGGAGTACACCACGGTGTGGTACATCTGCGCCCCTTTGGAAGCAGATATCGTCAGTCTGATGGCGATGAAGGTTTCTTAATCTTATTCATGATGGCCAACCGGCCAGTCACCTAACGGGGAACCCCTTTCCCGTTGGGTCAGGTGTTCTCCGTTGTTTTTATCAGGAGAATACCATGCAACAACCTACCCCCCCGGCCACAGTGCCCGCGGCGGAATCATCCCCTTTTGCTGACATTTTTCCGCACACCGGTTCATTGGAACTGATGCTGCTGGAGCACACGTTCATTAAAGCCGCTGCCGGGCTGTGTGACGATGAGCGGTGTGACCGATGGCAGTACCGGAAGGTGTCAGACCGTATCGCCTATATCGTGCCGGTACTGTCGGATACGTCGGTGGTCAATGTGAGTACGACGGATTTTAAAGGTGAAGTCTCCGCCGATGCCTTTGGACTGATGGTGACCCTGAGCGTATTGGGTTACCTGACTGACCTGATGAAGCTGGACGGATATGCTGAGCGGCTTTGCGCCCTGCGTGAATATGCGCGGCAGCATCCTCAGGCTCAGTGTATCCGGGCGGCTCTGGGCATAAAGGGAGAACGTGATGCCGGATAATGAACTGATACTGCTGGACAGCCTGGCCCTGTCGGTCGTGTTTCCCGACAAAACGCCACTGGAACGGTTGTTTCTGGGTTTCCTGCTGGCGAATACCGCCTCACAGTTGTGTGGTGAATATCGTCCTGAGCAGTGGCGCAGCCGGAACGTGTCTGATTCCCTGACGTATATGATCCCCACCGCGGCAAAAACCTATTCGGTTTATCTGCCGGAGACGACATTGACGGCCACGTTATCTGCGGATGCGTTTGGTCTGGCCGTCACCGCGATTGTGTTTGCCCGTATCGCTGAGTTGGATGAACCGAATGCGGATGCGTTCCGGTTCTGCAAACTACGCGAATACGCGCTGCACCACCCGGAAACCGGGCTGCTGCGTGCGGTACTGGCGATGCAGCCCAAAGAGGACATCATCAGCTCGTCACTTATCCATAATAACCATCATCACCACTGACGTTATCAGTCGATGAGGCTCTTAACCCTTTTCTTTAGCGCCTGACCGGGGAGCCGACAACACCTTCCTGTTACCGGGCGGGTGTTGTCTTTTATTGACGTCCAATCAAGGAGAGCCACACCATGAACCCGATTTTTTTACCTGCGCCGGAGAGCACGACACCGGTCTCGCAGGAAGCTATTTTTACCGTCCAGGTCACCGGCCTGATGCAGCATCCCCAACGACCCCAATCGCTGCGGGAGGAAACGCTGACCGTGTGTGAGACCGACTCGGTCACCGAAGCGGTACAACGGCTGAAAGTGATCCATCTTTTGGGTGACTGGCCGGTACCGGAAATGCCCTCAGCTCAGTGCCGGCGGGCTTTTTTTCCACTGACGGTGATGATTTATGACTCCCAAGATAACAAGGTGCTCGGTGGCCGCTTTTATGACGAGATTGTCTGGGCACAGCCGGTCACCGTGACATCAGAGCGTTTATCACTGGCGCAGAAACAACAGCGCTTGTGTCAGTCGGCCACCGTTGAGCTGAGCTGGAATAATGCACAGGCGGCGCGTGTCTTGTGGCATGAGGCGAATTTACTCTCCCTGCATGTGGTATCGCCGCGTTATCAGCATCATCATGAAGTGCAGGATATTCTCCGGCACAGCACAACCCTCAGCGTGTAAAGGTGGGGTATCACCCCGGAACCTTTACGTTTAACGGTCTGGCAGATGATTGCCGCCGCGCGGCTGAAACGCCATTCTGGCCTGAGCCTGAACGATACGGTGACCGAACTTATCGCTCACGGTGTCAGACCATCCGAAGCCATTAATGACTGAGTGGATAAATACGATTTAACCCGATTGGACGCGTCGGCAATGACGCCCGGTACACCGTATCCGGGGGGGCATGATGAACTGATGGTCATTGTCGACAGTCAGGTTGCCGGTATCTTCAGACGGGATTTCAACTGACACTTTTCTTCAATCATCCATCGGGGGAACTGACTCCCGTGGGGGGAACAGTTTCTCCGGTTTTTAAACTTTACAATCAAAGGAACTTAACCATGGCAGAATGGGTCACTAATCAACTGGACGTCACCGGTAAATCCGTGTGTCTCGATGTGATGCAGCAATGGGTTTGTGGGGAAGAAGTCCCCCGTTATCTGCTGATGGGACAGTATGAGGAAGAGGAGCGCAGGCAGGTAATTCCCCGGGGCGGCCGCTGTGCGTTGTACCCGACCGGATATTGGCTGACGGTACTGGATACGTTCCGGTTAACGGGGATGCGCCAGAATCAGCTATTGCACCTGCGGTTGCGGGATATCAATCTGGACAGCAATTATATTGTTCTGCGGGTCGAGGGCAGTAAAAACCACAGTGAATGGCGGATACCGATGATCCGGCAGCTTAAACCCGGCTTGGCGAAACTGGTTGAACAGGCAAAAGCCTGCGGGGCGAAAGACGATGATCCGCTGTTTGATTTAAGTCGTCTGGATTTGCACGCTCATGGACGGATGAGCCGTTACCGGTATGATCACGATAAAGAAAGGCAGCATATCCGTTCGTTCTTCAACCGGTTGTCGAAAGAGTGTGGTTTTGCCGTTTCCCCTCACCGTTTTCGTCATACACTGGCCACTGAGCTGATGAAAGCACCGGATCGTAATTTGCAGCTGGTCAGGTGTTTGCTGGGTCATCGTAGTCTGGCAACCACCCTGGAATATATTGATATCGATATGGAGATCGCAGGGAAAACGCTGGAGAATGAACTGGCAATCTATCTGGATATTGCGGTGTAAGGAGAACTGGCAGTAAAAAAGACAGGGCAGGTCTCAGACAGGATTGAGGAGGTGGAGGCGTGAGTCACTGCCCTGCATCAATAGGGATGATATGAAAAAAGGGCTATTTGCGATCCCCTGTCCCGTAAAGTCTTTCCCTTACTTGACATCAGAATCAATTACTGAAATCATTACCTTGAACGAAAAAAGAGTGCTTGCAAATGCAGGCACTCTGTATGCTTTAATTTATGGCTTTTTTAAACATGAACGTACAAACTAAGCGATCAATTGTTTAACATCTTCTTAACAGCCCTAAATTTTAACTTATTTGTTAATTACCTGATAGTATTCAACAAATTAGCTTTAAAATCGTGGTGCCCGGAGGCGGAATCGAACCACCGACACGGGGATTTTCAATCCCCTGCTCTACCGACTGAGCTATCCGGGCTAACGGGGACGCATTAAACAGTATTCACTCCAATCCGTCAACGACTTTTTGCGAAAAAAACATGAAAAATGGTCGTTGGCGGATTTTTTATACTAATCAAGCGCAATTATTCAGCGCTGCCAGCTTTTTTTAACTTAAGGCACCCTCTTTTCGGCAATTAGCTATGGTCAGAATATCCTGAGCCAGCAGTTTTGCAGTGACCACATCTTCAATATCTTTTTTCACTAATAGTTTGCTGAGGCATCCTTCAAGGATAAGTTCCATCTGTTTGGCAACTTGCTCACTATTCTCAATGCCAATTTGCTGTAATAGCCCATTTGTATATTGAAATGAGCTTTGTTTTTGTAATGCAGCTAATTGATGGATAGGGTGATCGGTATCAGGAAAAGCACTACAGGCTGCAATAAACAGGCAACCGGGGCAGCGATTTTCCTCTACTTTTTCTTTGAGAGTGTCGTAACGAGCTAATAGCTTTTGTTCCGGGGATAATGTTTCATCCAGCAGGATATGACGCTGCCAGGCTTCTATTTGCTGGCTGTGGAAACGCAGGCAGTCATAAAGTAAGGCTTCGCGGTCTGGCCAGAAATGTTTTATTTGGTCGATATCAATGTTCAGGGGAGTCAATAGTGCCTCCAGTGTTACTGACAGACCCTGTTGCTCAAGTAAATTGAGTACATGATTAAGTACGTATTCACGCTGCACTGTTGCTCTCCTTTTAAATGATTTTTATTGATCTTTTATCTGTTCTGAAGCTATTGGGTATAAATGCTGTAAATGGCGATTAAAACGTTCTGCATCCATAAATCCGTTGACTCGCGAGTCGGGTATTTCCTTGCCTTGGGTGTCAAAAAACAAGATAGTGGGAAGCCCCAACACTTCCAGTTTTTTCAGCAACTCTTTCTGGTCAGGGCCATTCTTTGTAACATTGGCCTGCAATATGAGAAAGTGACTTAGTTGTTTTTGGACTTGTGGATCGCGGAAAGTATATTTTTCAAATTCCTTACAAGCGACACACCATTCTGCATAGAGATCCAGCATGATCGGTTTATGGCGATTTTCAGCCAGAATCTGACTCAATTCCTGCCAGTCACTGATTTGCTGGAATTCTAAAGATGTTTTTTGTTGTTCTATAACAGGATTGCCCCATACCCAGTCCTGTAAAGGGCGTGAGGCGATTAAAGCCAGTGCCAGTAAGATGAGCTGTAGGGTGCGTAGCCAGCCGTTTTTGTGGTTTAGCGTCAATGAAAAAGCCCAGCCACAGAAGGCAACTGCTAATATGCTCCATAACCTTATTCCCCATACATCTCCCAGAACTCTTTCCAGCAAAAATATTGGCAGCGCAAGGATAATAAAGCCGAATGCTTCTTTCACATATTGCATCCACGGGCCACTGCGGGGTAAGAATTTGTGGCCGAATAAAGTCACGGCTATAAGTGGTAAACCCATTCCCAGTGCATACAGATAAAGTGTCAGGCCACCGAGCACAGCGTTACCACTTTGGGCAATGTACAGTAAAATGGCGCTGAGCGGGGCGGTTGTGCAGGGGGATGCAATCAGGCCCGCCAGCATCCCCATGACGAATACACCAAAATAGGAACCACTTTTTTGCTGATTACTCCAGTTCACTAAACGGGTCTGAACGGAAGAAGGGAGCTGGAGTGAATACATACCGAACATGGATAGTGCTAATAGAATAAACAGGACGGAAAGCCCTATCAGAATATAAGGGCTTTGTAATGCGGCCTGAAACTGTAAACCTGCTGCGGCGACAATTAACCCTAAGGCCGTATAAGTGATGGCCATTCCCTGCACATAGCTCATTGCCAGCCAGAAGATACGTTTCAGGCTTTCAGGGCGTTTCTGTCCCAGAATAATAGCGGAGATTAACGGATACATTGGCAGGATACATGGAGTAAATGCGATACCTATACCAATCAATAATGCCCATAAGGGCGAAAATGGCATTTGATCCGTTTTCAGTAACGTTTTCTCCTGCGGCTGTGGTTCACTTTGAGGTGTTTTTATTTCAGCAGGTTTAGATTCTGGCTGTTTTGGTGTTTCATTAGCTGATGGTTTTATGGGTGTGGTTACAGCGTATAGTGGCACGCTGATTGTTTCTGGAGGATAACAGTAGCCTGCTTCCGCGCAGCCCTGATATGTCACCTGAAGTGTTGAATCATTTGTTGCAGCAATAATCGGGATATTGATGTGTGCTGACTGAAAATAAACCTCCGTTTTGCCAAAAAATTCATCTTCATGTGCTGTTGCTTTGGAAAAATCAATATGGCCTAAAGAAGTTTGCTGATCGGGGGTGATAACGAACTGTTTTCTATAGAGGTAATAACCGGGCTTAATATCCCAACTTAGCGTCAATTGTTCCCCTTTTTGCTGAAAATCAAACATAAATGCCTGTTCAGCGGGAAGATACCGATTCTGCCCCAATTGTCCGGGTTGCTCAAATAGCGCACTGGATTTAAGGGGGAACGCACTGATTGCACCGAACAGTAGAAACAATATGAGAATACGTTTCATCATAGGATATTTTTTTACCTGCCAGTTATAGGGAGTCAATGGGTTAAATTTACCAGAATCGGCACTACGACTAAAATGAGCACTATAACCGATGGAATCTGTGACAAAAAGCTGATTGATTAATATTAATGCAAAGAGGTGTTTTTTTCAGGGAAGAAGATAAAAGAAAGAAAATATTTCAGGGGTTTTACCCCCTGAAAATCAAACATAAAGCCTGAAGGCTACAGAATCATACCACCGAACAGAAAGCCGAATGTGACTGCCAGCCCAACAGCAATCGTACCCGGAATAAAGAACGGATGGTTAAAAACAAAACGTCCGATACGGGTTGTGCCGGTATCATCCATCTGTACTGCAGCAACTAAAGTTGGGTAAGTTGGCAGAATGAACAGCCCGGAAACAGCAGAGAAAGAGGCAATTGCAGTCAATGGCGTGACATGCAGCGCTAATGCCATTGGCATTAATGCCTTCGCTGTTGCTGCCTGTGAATACAATAAGGCTGAACAGAAGAAGAAAATAACCGCGAGTAACCAAGGTCGAGAATGAATCAGGTTACCGGCAGTTTCCTTAATCCAGTCGAGATTGGCCTGAACAAAAGTATCACCTAACCAGGCCACTCCCAGAATACAAATACAGGCACTCATGCCAGCCTTAAAAGTACTCGAATTCAGAATAGCATCTGTATTGACTGAACAAATAACCGTGGTGAGCGTTGCAACACTCAGCATAATAATCAGAATCGCGTTGGTGGTATTCATCAGAGGTTTTTCTACTAACCCGACACTCGGGCTATTGATAACCGCATAGATAACAACGCCGATAACACCCAGCAAAAATAGCAGAACAGAGAGTTTTGCCTTCGGTTTGATTTCAATCTGAGATGCACCGCGCATTTCTATCAGGCCGTCAGCCAGACGTTTCTGATAGATAGGATCATTTGCCAACTTGGAATCGAAAAGCCATGAAATGATGAATGACATTAACACGATGGCACAAAATGTGGATGGCAGCAGTATCATCAGCAAATGAATATAGCTGATACCTTGCCCTTCCATAACTGAAGCCATATAAACAACTGCCGCAGAGATAGGGGAGGCGGTGATCCCGATTTGAGCGGAGACGACAGCAGTCGAAAGTGGACGACATGGTTTGATGCCTTGCTCTTTAGCAACTTCGGCAATAACAGGCAGTGTTGCCAGTGAGATGTTCCCTGTACCTGCGAATAGAGTCAGAAAGTAAGTGACTATAGGTGCGAGGATTGTGATGTATTTTGGGTTCTTACGCAGTAATTTTTCAGTTTGCTGGACAAGGTAGTCTAACCCGCCCGCTATTTGCATTGCTGATATTGCAGCAATCACAGCCATAATAATTGAGATAACATCAAATGGAATACTGCCTGGTTTTACACCTAGAATGGCGAGGATTAAAACGCCAATTCCACCCGCAAAGCCAATTCCGATTCCCCCTAATCTTGCCCCCAGAAAAATGGCCAGCAGAACAATAACCAATTCTACGGCTAACATGTTACATACTCCTTCATTTATTTAGTTTTATGAAAATCTATGGTTAATAATTTGTGTTTGCTGCCAATTAAAAAGGCACGCTTCCGGTTGGAATAGCGTGCCTTAAAAATTAAGACGAACTCGTTATTATAATCATTTAATTAGTCATCAAAACGTTTTGCTTTGTAAGTCGGATTTTTTAGGTTCTCAACAGAGAAAATATCATCTAATTCCGCTTCTGTCAGCAGACCACGCTCCAAAACAACTTCTCGGACGCTTTTACCTGTTTCTGCACAGATTTTACCTACGATATCGCCATTATGGTGACCGATGAATGGGTTCAGGTAGGTCACGATACCAATAGAGTTAAAGACAAAGCTTTCACAGACTTCTTTGTTGGCAGTAATACCGTTAACGCACTTCTCAACCAGATTACGGCAAGCGTTGCTCAGGATAGTCATAGATTCAAACATAGCCTGACCAATAGCTGGTTCCATGACGTTCAGCTGCAATTGGCCAGCTTCTGCTGCCATAGTGATACAGGTATCGTTACCGATAACTTTAAAGCAGACCTGATTAACAACTTCTGGAACAACTGGGTTTACTTTGGCTGGCATGATGGAAGAGCCTGCCTGCAATTCTGGCAGGTTGATTTCGTTCAGACCAGCACGTGGGCCGGAAGACAGCAGACGCAGGTCGTTACAGATTTTAGACATCTTAACAGCCAGACGTTTCAGGGCACTATGAACCATAACATAAGCACCACAGTCAGAAGTCGCTTCAATCAAATCTTCTGCAGGTACACAAGGCAAGCCGGTCACTTCTGCCAGCTTTTCTACAGCCAGTTTCTGATAGCCAGGTGCTGTGTTCAGACCAGTACCGATAGCGGTTGCCCCAAGGTTCACTTCCAGCAGCAGCTCGGCGGTACGAGTAATATTTTTAATTTCTTCTTTTAATAACATGGAAAAAGCGCGGAATTCCTGACCCAGAGTCATTGGTACCGCATCCTGCAATTGAGTACGACCCATTTTCAGGATATCGTCGAACTCAATCCCTTTTTTGTCGAAGCCCGCTTTTAATAATTCGATTGAATCAACCAACTGCATGATTGCGTTGTAAACAGCAATACGGAAACCGGTAGGATAGGCATCGTTAGTTGACTGGCTTCTGTTCAGATGATCATTGGGGTTCAGGTACTCATATTCACCTTTCTGATGCCCCATCAATTCAAGACCGATATTTGCCAGCACCTCATTCGTATTCATGTTCAGCGAGGTACCTGCGCCACCCTGAAAAACATCAACAGGGAACTGATCCATACATTTGCCTGTGTTGAGCAGTTCATCACACGCTTTGACAATGATATCTGCAACTTTGCCGGGAATGGTATGGAGTTCTTTGTTTGCCAGTGCTGCCGCTTTTTTCACCATGACCATGCCGCGAATGAATTCAGGGACATCGTTGATGGAGCGGTCACTAATATAGAAGTTTTCAATCGCACGTAGAGTGTGAATACCGTAATAGGCTTCAGCAGGGACTTCACGTTTACCTAACAGGTCTTCTTCGATACGAATGTTGTTTGACATGAGAACCTTCTTAAATTGGATACGTTTTACTGTTTGTTATATGTTTGTTGAGATAATGTTGCCGACAGCAATCGCTGTGATATTAGGTGATTACCACAAAATTGCAGGCGCGATCATATGTGGATTTGTCAGAAATGCCTTGAACCTGGATCACTTTATAGTACGATTTTACTAATGAAATGACATATGTGTGATTGAGGTCACGGTTACTCAGGTAAAAAGTCAAATGTCCTAAGTATTGAAAACCGTTATTGTTATCCCCACATATGTTATCCATACAAACTAGTCATCTATAGATGTTGCTATCAATGAGCTGGGTTATAAACGAGATTCGTGGTAATAAAAACGCTTTGGTAGTATACACAGCGCCTAAAGCGGATGAGAATACCGGCTTATATCCTTCATCTTTCAGGTGCCTCATTTTAGGCTGCCTCATTTTAAGTTGCTTCAACTTAATTTGCTTTAACTTAAATTGCTCCAATTTCATTTTCTTCAACTACAGGAGAACAACGTGCGCTGGTTTCCTCTTATCCTGATATGTCTGCTGATTTATATCGAATCAGTACTGTTTGTCCGCATCGCTTCTGAGGTCGGCGTCCTGTTAACGCTGTTACTGGTTGTTCTGACTTCCTGTGTTGGGGTTTCTCTGGTTCGTAATCAGGGCATAAAGAACTTTATGTCGATGCAGCAGAAAATGGCTGCTGGAGAAAGCCCTGCGGAAGAAGCAATCAAAAGTGTTTCTTTGGTCATTGCGGGTTTCCTGTTAATTATTCCCGGCTTTTTTACCGATTTTCTCGGGCTATTATTATTGTTGTCGCCTGTGCAAAAATTGCTGACAGCTAAGTTACTGCCACATCTGACTTTTTACCGTCCGAATGTTCGTGGTGGATATGGTCAGGATAGTAATCATGGTCAGACATTTGAAGGAGAGTATGAGCGCAGGCAGGATGACGCATCGAATAAGATTACTCGCGATGACCAAAAAAATCATAATGAGTATGATAATGACCACAATAAGAAATAACTTCAGCTCATACTGTCTGAGATTGTCACGGGTAATAAAAAAGTGAAATATTTTTTGCTATCCCCCCTTGAAGTACTGCCTATAAGCCCCAACTTGTAGCTTCATGGTACTGGTTCTGTTGGGTTCTAGTATCAATCCTCTTACCTGATATGGACTTTATTTATAGGAGATCTATCAATGAAAATTCGTCCATTACACGACCGTGTTATCGTCAAACGTCAAGAAGTTGAATCTAAATCTGCTGGTGGAATCGTTCTGACCGGTTCAGCTGCGGGCAAATCTACCCGTGGTGAAGTTCTTGCTGTTGGCCATGGTCGCATCCTGGAAAGCGGTGATGTTAAAGCTCTGGATGTTAAAGTGGGTGATATCGTCATTTTTAATGAAGGTTACGGTGTTAAAGCAGAGAAGATCGATAACGAAGAAGTGTTGATCATGTCTGAAAGCGATATTCTGGCAATTGTTGAAGCGTAATTGAAAATCTTACGCTCAGATCTTCTTAATTGAACGAATTTAAAGGAAAGATACAATGGCAGCTAAAGACGTAAAATTTGGTAATGATGCTCGCAGCAAAATGTTGCGTGGTGTGAATGTACTGGCTGATGCAGTTAAAGTGACTCTGGGTCCTAAAGGCCGTAACGTTGTTTTGGATAAATCTTTTGGTGCACCTGTAATTACTAAAGATGGTGTTTCTGTAGCACGTGAAATCGAATTAGAAGACAAATTCGAAAACATGGGTGCACAGATGGTTAAAGAAGTTGCTTCTAAAGCTAACGATGCGGCTGGCGATGGTACAACTACTGCAACCGTTCTGGCTCAAGCAATCGTCACCGAAGGTCTGAAAGCCGTTGCTGCTGGCATGAACCCAATGGATCTGAAACGTGGTATTGATAAAGCAGTTATTTCCGCTGTTGAAGAACTGAAAAAACTGTCCGTACCTTGCTCTGATTCCACTGCAATTGCACAGGTTGGTACAATCTCTGCAAACTCCGACGAAACTGTAGGTAAACTGATCGCAGAAGCGATGGATAAAGTCGGTAAAGAAGGTGTAATCACCGTTGAAGAAGGTACTGGTCTGGAAGACGAACTGGATGTTGTTGAAGGTATGCAGTTCGACCGTGGTTACCTGTCTCCTTATTTCATCAACAAACCAGAATCAGGTTCTGTTGAACTGGAAAACCCATACATTCTGTTGGTAGACAAAAAAGTTTCCAACATCCGTGAACTGTTGCCAGTTCTGGAAGGTGTAGCTAAAGCAAGCAAACCTCTGCTCATCATCGCTGAAGATGTTGAAGGCGAAGCACTGGCTACTCTGGTTGTGAACAACATGCGTGGTATCGTGAAAGTTGCTGCGGTTAAAGCACCAGGTTTCGGTGATCGCCGTAAAGCAATGCTGCAGGATATTGCTATCCTGACTAACGGTACTGTTATTTCTGAAGAGATTGGTCTGGAGCTGGAAAAAGCAACTCTGGAAGATCTGGGTCAGGCAAAACGTGTTGTTATCAACAAAGACACCACTACTATCATTGATGGCGTAGGCGAAGCAAGCGCGATTGAAGCGCGTGTTGGTCAAATCCGTCAGCAAATCGAAGAATCAACTTCTGACTATGACCGTGAAAAACTGCAGGAGCGCGTAGCGAAACTGGCAGGCGGTGTTGCTGTAATCAAAGTTGGTGCAGCGACTGAAGTTGAAATGAAAGAAAAACGTGCACGTGTTGACGATGCACTGCATGCAACCCGTGCAGCAGTAGAAGAAGGTGTTGTTGCTGGTGGTGGTGTGGCGCTGGTTCGCGTTGCAAAAGCTATTGCTGACCTGACTGGTGACAATGAAGATCAGAACGTGGGTATCCGCGTTGCAATGCGCGCAATGGAAGCACCAATGCGTCAGATCGTTGAGAACGCAGGCGAAGAGCCATCTGTTGTTGTGAACAACATTAAAGCAGGTCAGGGCAACCACGGTTATAACGCTGCAACTGAACAGTACGGCGACATGATCGAAATGGGTATCCTGGATCCAACCAAAGTAACTCGTTCTGCACTGCAATTCGCAGCATCTATCGCTGGTCTGATGATCACAACTGAAGCGATGATCACTGAACTGCCAAAAGATGACAAAGCTGACTTAGGCGCAGCTGGCGGCATGGGCGGTATGGGTGGAATGGGCGGCATGATGTAATGCGCTCATCCTGATGATGGGATCTCCCATCCATTAGGGTAAAACTTTGAAGGCGAGCAGATTTTTCTGCTCGCCTTTTTACTTTCTTCTATTAATAGCATACAAAAGATTAAATTTATCATCGTAATATACACAATGGATTTCAAGATGCGTCGCGGCCAACAAAGAGGCAATTTGAAAGACGAAGTGTATGAAGTTAGCGTAATCAACGAGGGAAGACATGCGAATAAAATTTTTGCTCGGCGCATCGGTGTTGCTGTTAGCGGGATGCGCGACAAATAATCAATTAACTTCAGCAGGTTCCGGTGTGCGTTTTGTGGATACTCAGCCGGGTAGTGAATGCCAGCGGTTAGGTGAAGTGGCGGGAACTCAAAGTAACTGGCTTAATGGCGTCGGCAGTGAAAGCAGTTCTATGCGTGGTGCGGCTAATGATTTGCGTAATAAAGCAGCTGAAATGGGTGGGAATGTAATATATGGCGTAAATAGTCCGTCAGAGGGGCTGTTAAATAGCTTTATTCCCCTCGACAGCAAGATGGTTGGTCAAGTCTATAAATGTCCTTGAGTGTAAGTGATAAGCAGCATATTGAATTCGGGCAATGCCCAGAAAAACAGCCTGCAACATCGTGAGCCAGCTGTCTGAATTTCTGTGCACTGCCTGTTATCGCGAAAATATTAAAAAAACCTCACTGGTTAATTATTTTTTAACCCTAAATCCAATGGAGTTTTGCTCGGTTCACCGCCGATTTCTCTTGTCAGACACGGCACCAGATAGCCAGAGACTTTGGTTAATAGCTCCCGCATAATGGCTTTTGCTTCTTCATCACTGACAAGAAAGTGTGCTGCACCCTGTACTTTATCCAACACATGGATGTAGTAAGGCAAAATACCGGCATCAAATAACGAATTACTTAAATCAGCCAGTATATCAGCGTCATCATTTACACCTCGTAACAGGACACTCTGGTTCAGCAGGGTGACTCCAGCCTGCTTCAGCCGCGCCATACTCTCCCGGAATGCCTCATCAATTTCGTTTGCATGGTTAATATGAGTGACCATAATGACCTGCAAATTGGATTGTGCCAGACGATTACATAATGAAAGCGTCACCCTGTCGGGAATAACGACGGGTAAACGGGTGTGAATACGTAGTCGTTTAATATGAGGAATAGACTCAAGTTGAGTAATCAGCCAATCCAGTTCGTGATCCTTTGCCATCAGAGGATCACCGCCAGAGAAAATGATCTCATTAAGTTCAGTATGCTGCTCAATATACTCTAGTGCTGATTGCCAGTTACTTTTATTGCCCTTGTTATCTTCATAAGGAAAATGGCGTCGGAAGCAGTAACGGCAGTTTACCGCACAACCCCCTTTCACCATTAATAACGCCCGGTTGCGATATTTATGTAACAAGCCGGGAACGACCGGATGCTGTTCATCTAATGGATCAGTAGAAAATCCGGCTGGAGTATCAAACTCTTCTCGTGCTGTTAAAACCTGTAGTAATAAGGGATCCTGCGGATCGCCTTTTTTCATTCGTGATACAAATGCTCTTGGCACACGCAAGGGAAACAGGCGTCGCGCCTCATTACCTTCTTTCAATAAGGCGTGCGTGTTCAGGGATAACAATTGCAACAACTCACTGGGATCAGTGATAACATCAGTAAGTTGTTGTAGCCAGACTTCTCTGGCAGGGTGAATATGGGTTATAATGTGTGCCATTTTTTGGCTAAGCCATTTCGTTAAAAATTAGAGGATCTCCATGGCTACTTATAGTACCAATGAATTCCGTTCAGGTCTTAAAATCATGTTAGATGGCGAGCCGTGCGCTATTCTTGACAGTGAATTTGTTAAACCGGGTAAAGGGCAGGCATTTGCCCGTGTTCGTATTCGTAAGCTGATTTCTGGCAAACTGCTAGAAAAAACTTTTAAATCAACCGATTCTGTTGAAAGTGCAGATGTTATGGATGTCAATTTGACTTACCTGTACAACGACGGTGAATTCTGGCATTTCATGAACAACGAAACTTTCGAGCAGTTAGCTGCAGATGTAAAAGCCGTTGGTGACAATGCTAAATGGCTGATCGATCAGGCAGAATGTGTTCTGACTCTGTGGGATGGCCGTCCTATCGCTGTGACTCCACCAAACTTCGTTGAGCTGGAAATTGTTGATACTGATCCAGGCCTGAAAGGTGATACCGCAGGTACTGGTGGTAAACCAGCTACTCTCAGCACTGGCGCGGTAGTAAAAGTACCTTTGTTTGTCCAGATCGGAGAAGTCATCAAAGTTGATACCCGTTCTAACGAATACGTTTCTCGCGTGAAATAATCTCGCTTTGTTATTTTAGAAAAACCGCAGCCTCTTCGTCCAGAGGTTGCGGTTTTTTTATGGTCATTTTTACGACCATTGCAGCGGCTTGGGTTGATCGTTATAATCCCTTTTCATTTCCTATCGTTATCTGGGACGACCCGGATAAACGTCATCTCATTGGGGACGGCCCCGCTTCCATTAGATATAAGGTTAAAACATGTCTTGGTTGATACTTCTTATTGCGGGTTTATTTGAAGTTGTATGGGCTGTGGGTCTGAAGTATACACAGGGTTTTTCCCGTTTAGTGCCGAGTTTGATCACTGCCAGTGCGATGACTATCAGCGTAGGGTTACTGGCTTATGCTATGAAAAGTCTTCCGGCAGGAACAGCCTATGCGATTTGGACAGGTGTTGGGGCGGTAGGTACAGCGATTTTTGGGATTATGGTATTGGGTGAGTCTGCAAATATTGCCAGAATATTAAGTCTTGGCCTGATTGTGGTTGGCATTATTGGCTTGAAACTTGCCAGCTGATTTCCTGTAATTACTTGATTAACATTAAAATAAAACCCAGCATTATGCTGGGTTTAGATTGCTGATAAACAGTGAAAATGCACGTAACGATGCTCATGATACTATTTCGCATAAAAAAGATGGTGCAATCTAGAAATTTAAAATGCCATCAGGGATATCACTTGCTACTTGGTTCGGTATTACAACGAGATTCATCCCTACAATTCTAATAGGGGAATATCCTCTGCTGAATTTGGTCGTTTACAGATATTATTCATGATTGCCCTGTATCCCGAGTCAATATAAGACCTGAGCATCCCAGAACGATATAGCATAGAGCGGATAACAGCATAACCCAGTAAAGACTGATAATATGAATTAAAGCAGGTGCAGCCAACAGTGCCAGCAGTAAGAAAAACCATTCATAAAACATCCGACAACGAAACACCCTGACAACATCTTCTTTAGCAAACTGTGTCTGCATCAAAGTAGCCAGAGGAATCTGCGTTACTGGAGCCCCCAGTGCAGCGATACCGGAAAAAATCATAATTGACAAAATACTGTCACTCATTGCCATCATCAGTAATGCAAGGCCAGAAAGCAGACGGCCCGCAGACATAGCCAGAACCGGACGTGTAATGGTGAATTCAGAAAAGATGAGATTCGACAGCACATTGAAAACACCATATACCCCAAGTAAATAGCCAAAATATTCTGATTTCTCAGGAAACTGTTGATGCAGTTTTAATGCGAGGCCCACAACGAGGCTAACGTACCATCCTGCATTACAAAGCGCATAAGCAATGAGATGAAAATTTACTGAAAATTGACGATTAAGGGCAAGGAAACCGCCAAATATTGCTTCAGTGTTTCTTCTGATAATCCCGCCAGTGCGTGAGTGAGCAGTTGACGTTCCTTCCATTCTCTTCAAATCCGATGAAATACTAAAAATAAACACGGCTGAGATTAAATAGGTTACTGCATTGAAGGAAAAGAAATTGTAAACCGACATAACGGAAAACATCATAGCCGCAAGCGCGGGACCAGCAATTCGTGCAATCCGCCTGACAATATCAAACAACCCGTTGACTGTCTGTAACTGCGAACGCTCCGTCGAAATCGCAGGTAAGATAGCCTGTAGTGCAGGATCAAAAACCGGACGAAACCAAGATACCACTGCAATAACAAAGACCAGTAACCATGTTGGTACTCCTCCTGTCATCTGCCAACTGATGAATGGAAGTAATGTGGCAATAAATCGAGCCAAGTCAGATAGGATCATTATATCACGGTGATAAAAACCCTCAGTGAGAGCTCCTGACGTTAAAGTAGCAAAGAGTATGATCCCTGCCTGTAGGGCTATCAGATAGCCGGAATCATTGCCAAACCTATCTGTCGCGATCCAGACTACCGCAAAAGAGTATACTTCCGCACCTATACAGGAAAGGGTTAATGCAGCCCATAAACGAAAGATAATGCGATTCTTCAGAGCATAGTAGAGTTTCATACATTGAGCTTTTTCGTTTCTTTGAGTGCATTAAACAGATGCTGGATAGCTTACCCAGCTACGGATAAATTCGAAATCAATGGTTACATCTATTTTTCGGATTAAGAGATTTGGGACGATAAATCATTGAGTGAGAGTACTTCAGGAAGGAAAGATAGGGAGGCATTCTTAACATGATGGTAAGCCCCGTCCGATGAACGGAATTTGATTCAATTAAAGTACCGGATAAGGATAAAAAAAACAGCACCTTGTCAGTAATCTGAATAAAACCCAGCATTACGCTGGGTTTTATTTTGTTTACTTTTTTTCATAACGAGAAGGCCATATCTCTTCTGGCGTAAGTCCCAGCGCGGTTGCGATTAAACGCTCCCCTTTCGGCCAGTGGCGTTGTAGAGCATTCGCAAGTGTTGATGATGCCAGCCCCGCTGTACGTGAGACTTCTGACAATGTTGTGCCACGTTTTTTCAATTCAGCAATGATATCGGCGGAGTGCCAATCTTTATTTTCCATTTTTAATTTCTCCGGTTACCTGTCATTTTTCAATTAAAAAGAAATAATTTATCAGTAGACTATGAGTCACACATAATAACATAACTTAGATTTAAATGTGACTTATAGTCCGTGGTCGGATAAGTAACACGAATCGATACTTATCGGATGAAAACACCTAACAACATCAAATCCCTTTTCGGGCAAAGGATCAGATATCTCAGGAAAGAAGCCGGGATGTCGCAGGAGGCTTTTGCCGATAAGTGTGGTTTGGATCGAACCTACGTCAGCGGTATTGAGCGCGGTGTCAGAAATCCTACCTTAGAAATTATTTATGTGATTGCGAATGGGTTGCAGATTGAGCTGAATGAATTGTTCGATTTTAAAGCTTCTATCTCTTCCGGTTAAATAATTCGTTGTTCTGTTTCTTATATCATTCTGAAAGTGAAATTTATCACCTTTGAGCTTATACAACTAACTCAAAGGTGATTTTGGTCTGTTTGTCAGGTAGCTTTCTCAGTGATCGGTTTCACCAATGTTTTTTAGGGCATCAATGACCAGTCGCCAAAATTTGGCCTGATCCAGTTTTACCGCAACCTGGGTATGGCAGTCCTCTGAAGGCGGAAAGCGAAAATCAGCAACAGTCATACCTGTGGTTAAGGTTCCAGATATTTCGATATTAACAGGAACTTTTTGTGTGCTCATGACACTGGGGTCAATAACATAAGCGACAGCACAAGGGTCATGAACAGGAGGGTAGTCGAAACCCCGTTGTGTCATCCGATAACTTTTTCCATAAAATTGGAGTAAATCCAACACAAACTGAGCAGGGCGTGTATTTATTTTGGCTATCTCTTCAGTAACGTCCGGTGTTGCCAGTGCCTGATGGGTGAGATCTAATCCGACCATTGTCAGCGGCCATTTTTCATTGAAAACAATATGTGCCGCTTCCGGGTCGATTAATATATTGAATTCGGCAACAGCACTTCTGTTACCTTCATGGTAACCCCCTCCCATTAATACAATTTCTTTTACTCTCTCCACAATTTGTGGTGCCTTACGCACAGCCAGAGCAATATTCGTCAAGCCTGCGGTTGGGACTAATGTGACGCTTTTGGGCGGATGTTCCATGATGATATCAATGATTAAATCCACGGCATGGCGAGCGTCTAGTTTTATTTCCGGCTCAGGCAAAATAGGGCCATCCAGTCCCGTTTCTCCATGAATGTCAGGAGCCGTTTTGATCTCCCTGACCAGCGGCCGATAGCAGCCGGCAGCAAAAGGAATATCACGGATATTAGCGATACGGGCAATGGAAAGCGCATTATGGGTAACTTTATCTAAAGTTTGGTTGCCCACAACAGTTGTCACAGCTAAGAGTTCGATATCAGGGTTGCCATGAGCAAGTAACATAGCAATGGCATCATCATGACCAGGGTCGCAATCGAGAATAATTTTCTTGGGGGACATATTCATTCCTTTTATGGTGCCTAAAGTAAATATACTCACCAAGAATAATTCACCATCAATAAAAATTCCTCCGCTGACCATCACAAAACGACATGATAAAAAATGTAATCTTGTTAATAATTATTCTGATTAATGTGATTTAATTAACATATAAACAACAAAGGGTTTGAGCATTTTAATTGCGTATGATTCATATATAAATGATAAGAAATCGCAGATGGCAAATTCGTGTGTTTATTAATTTATTAATGTTTTTTGATCTCGATTTATCATATCGCTTGAATAAAAAACGTTAATTGAATAAATAACATTCAGTCAATGCACAGGTATCCCTGAACATATCAGGGTATAGACTGATGCTCACGGGGTGTAATATGAATAATCAGATCGATTCATTAACATACTATGCAGCAACTAAAAAATATGATCTTCGCTTTCCAACATTGACAGAAGATCTGGATGTTGATGTCGTTATCATTGGTGGTGGGTTTTCTGGTGTAAATACAGCATTGGAGTTGGCAGAAAAAGGCATTACCAATATAGCGATTCTGGAAGGAAGAACGCTTGGATATGGAGGAACAGGGCGTAATGGCGGGCAGGTTATGGCTGGCATTGGTCATGATTTGGATCGGATTAAACGCCATGTCGGTGAGAAAGGTCTGGAGACCATATTTAAAATCAGCAATATGGGCGCAGGAATAATCCGGGAGCGGATTGCCAAATATAATATCAATGCGGATTTTTGCCCGGGTTATGGCTATTTAGGTTATAACTCCAGGCAGGATAAGACGTTGCAAGGTTGGCTGAAAGAGTTTCAGGCAGCCTGTCCTGATGATGAAATTGAGCTTTATACCGGTTCAGATGTTAAAAAAGTCATCGGTTCAGATCTGTACACCTCTGCATTGAAACATATGGGAGGTGGGCATGTTCACTCACTGAATCTGTTGTTAGGGGAAGCTAAGGCCGTTACAGATTACGGCGTCAAAATTTTCGAAAACAGTCAGGTTTTGAATGTTGAATATGGTCCGAGAGTTACCGTCCGTACTGCAATGGGTTCGGTACGGGCAAATAAAATGTTGTGGGCATGTAATGCCTTTCTGAATGGTCTTGAACCAACAATTTATAAAAAAACAATCAATACTTACGCATTTCAGTTAATGACAGAAGAGCTGTCAGACGAAATGATTGAAAGAGTCAGCCCTATCCACGGAGCCTATAGCGATATCAGTCCCATCATCAATTACTGGCGGGTGACTAAAGAGAACCGGCTATTGTTTGGTAGCGCAACGCAGTATCTCGAATATATCCCTTCTGATTTAAAAGAATGGAACCGGAATCGCATGCTGGATGTTTATCCCTACCTGAAAGATGTGAAGATTGAACTGGCATGGGGAGGCCCGATGTGCTGTAGCGTTAGCCTGTTCCCGCAAATAGGTTCTTTGCCACAGCATAACAATGTCTTTTACGTTCAGGGGTATTCAGGGTTTGGAGTAACACCAAGTCATATTATCTGTAAAGTGCTGGCAGAAGGCATGAGTGAGGGTTCCGATCGTTATTCTTTGCTGAGCTCTATCCCGCATATGAATGTTATTGGTAAAGAGCAACTGAGGCATGTCTATCTTTCTCTCGGAAAGAGCTGGCATCAGCTTTCAGGCTACTGGAAAGGGCGTCGTTAGTTTTACTGATTTTTGGGTTTTCACGGTTTTTTGCACAATAAATTCTGAAAGGTAAAAGTCATGATAAAGCCGTTATTGTTAGAGAAATCACTTCCTGAATTAATGCCGATTGGCAGTGTAACTAATCTTGGTTCTGTTGTCGTAGACGGTGATCCACAGGCAAGTGTTGCCATGGTTCACGGGGAACCAAATGATAATCTGACCTGCGGTATTTTTGCCTGTACCAGAGGGAAATTTAAGATGGTTTATCCCTTTGATGAGATGGCAACGGTGCATGAAGGTTCTGTGAAACTGACGGATGTTAAAACCGGTGTTGTGGTCGAATATCACAAAGGTGATTCATGGTTTGCAGCCAAAGGTACGGAAGTTTTGTGGGAAATTACCAGTGAACGCTTCGTGAAACATTATATGGCGTGTATCAATTCTCAGATTTCAGGCTGACGGAGGATAACATCATGAGTGACATCACTTTGCTGGCGTCCGTTACGGCTTTTTTGCAGCGTTTTCATGGCCATTACATCAATGGACAATCCGTTCGTGGTCAGGGAGATAAAACCTTTTCAGTCGTCAACCCCGCGTCTGATGAGATGATCGCTACCGTTAATCAGGGAAGTGAGGTCGAAGCCAATGCTGCTATGCAGGCTGCATCTGATGCTTTTCATGGTTCATGGGCCCGGACTTCACCGATGGAACGTGGAAATTGCCTGATACGGCTGGCGGATTTGCTGCAAAAACATAGCGAAGAACTTGCCCAGTTGGAAACTCTATGTTCAGGAAAAACCATTCAGTTATCACGTATGCTGGAGGTTGAAGCCTCCGCCCAATACTTGCGCTATTTTGCTGGCTGGTCGAGTAAAATAAGTGGTGAAACACTGAATGTTTCTTTGCCATCTTTTAAGGGTGAAGAATATACCGCCTTTACCCGCCGTGAACCTGTCGGCGTGGTTGTCGGGATTATTCCCTGGAATTTCTCGATTATGATTGCCATCTGGAAACTGGGGGCTGCTTTGGCCTGCGGTTGTACGATTGTGCTGAAACCAAGCGAATATACCCCGTTAACAATGCTGCGCGTGGCGGAACTGGCAAAAGAAGCCGGAATTCCTGATGGCGTGATTAATATCGTTAATGGCTCCGGAGCCGGTGTAGGAACTACGCTGTTGACTCATCCGTTGTGTTCCAAAGTGTCTTTTACCGGATCAGTACCTACAGGTAAACTTATAGGTAAATCTGTTATGGAACAGGGGCAGTTCCGTGCAACGCTGGAGCTGGGTGGCAAAAACGCAGCGGCTTTCCTGTCAGATGTACCCGTCGAGAAGATAGTTGATGGAATATTGGAAGCCGGATATCTGAATCAGGGGCAAATCTGTGCGGCAGCAGAATGTTTCTATATTCCTTCTGTTCATATGGATGCGGTTTTGAAGTTACTCTCTGAACGTCTGTCAGCGATGAAAATTGGTTCTCCCCTTGATGAAACGACGGAAATGGGGCCTTTGGCAAATAAAGAGCACTATGAAAAAATTCTGTCCCTGTTTGAAAAAGCGCGTCGGGAAGGGAATGAAATTGTCTATGGCGGCCGTGCACTGGAAGGGAAAGGCTTTTTTGTAATGCCCACCGTGATCAGAGCCAAAAGTGCAGATGATACGTTGATGAAAGAAGAGACATTCGGGCCGATAGGGACTTTCCTCAGTTATGATGACGAGGAGGAGCTGATTGCTATGATGAATGCAACGCCATTCGGTTTATCCGCCAGCTTATGGACGAATGATCTCAGTAAGGCGATGCGAATGATCCCGCGTATTCAGGCCGGTGTTTTGTGGGTTAACATGCATACGCATCTTGATCCTGCTCTTCCATTCGGAGGGATAAAATCATCAGGATTCGGTCGGGAGTTTGGCAAGGCATTCATCGAGTATTACACAGAACTGAAATCAGTCATGATACGGTATTGATAGTTGCAGTGTATTGATGCTTAAGGAATTTAAAGTTGCTTCGTGTCAGTCAAAACGAGGCAACTTAATCATTTATCAATGTTGAAAAATGGTTTTAGGCTGATGTTTTCAAAGTCATTGATCCAAAAAAAATATTTCCATAATACTGTATAAGCATTGTCATAAATGTGTCATTTCTGTTTCACAATAATGCCATATTGGGTGTTTACTATTTGGGTAGAAGGTGTTTTTTAATTCTCCCGATCATAAGGAATCACCTATGTCCTGTAATGACCTGTCCCATCGCTCTATATTTCATAATCGTACAAAAAATATTCTTGCTATGACTGTCGCTATATTAGCGTCAGGTGTATGTTTATCTGCGCAAGCTAACAATAGTGCGGATAATATCATGGCAGAAAAACGTTCCGCTCATGGTGATCTTACTCAGTTTAGTGGTGCCCGTCGCCTGACTCAGGATCAAACTGATGCACTTAAAGCAGCCTTAAATAATACAAAAGCGAAGAATGTCATTTTGTTTATTGGTGATGGCATGGGGGATTCTGAAATTACGCTGGCCCGCAACTACGCACAAGGTGCTGGTGGTTTTTTCGAGGGAATCGATGCTCTTCCTTTCACGGGGCAATATACGCACTATTCGCTGGATAAAGAAACTAAGAAACCAGATTATGTTACGGATTCCGCTGCTTCAGCTACCGCATGGGCATCAGGAGTGAAAACCTATAATGGTGCGCTGGGCATTGATGTTTTCGGCAAGCCACATCAGTCATTACTGGAATTGGCAAAGCAGAATGGAAAAGCCACAGGAAATGTGACGACAGCTGAAATTCAGGACGCAACCCCTGCCGCGTTATATGCGCATATCACCAATCGTAAATGCCGGGATCCACAGGAAACTTTAGAAAAATGCCCGACGGAAGTGTTGGATAAAGGTGGCAAAGGTTCTATCACGGAACAACTTTTGACAGCGCGTGCTGATGTCACTCTGGGAGGAGGGGCTAAATATTTTGATCAACAATCAACAGCCGGAGCTAATAAAGGAAATACCCTGAAGCAACAGGCATTAGACCAAGGCTATCAATGGGTAACGGATATAAAATCACTGGGCAATATTAAAGAAGCCAGTCAGAAAAAGCCGTTATTAGGCATATTTAGCAATGGAAATATGGATGTGATTTGGGAGGGGCCAAAAGCGGTTTATCACGGTAATCTTAATGAAGCACCGGTGAAGTGCCAGGTTAATGCAAAGCGTAGTTCAGATGAACTGACATTGGTACAGCTAACAGAGAAAGCGATTGATTTGCTCAAGACTAACAAAAATGGGTTTTTCTTGCAGGTAGAAAGTGCTTCGATTGATAAGCAAGACCATGAAGCTAACCCATGTGCCCAGATAGGGGAAACGGTGGCACTGGATGAAGCTGTTCAGGCTGCGCTGAAATATGCCAGACAGCATGAAGATACGTTAGTTATCGTTACCGCTGATCATGCCCATTCCAGCCAGATTGTTGCTAATGATGTTAAATCACCCGGCCTGACTCGTTCATTGATTACCAAAGATGGTGCGGTTATTACGGTAAATTATGGTAACTCAGAGAAAGGTAAGCAACATCATACGGGAACGCAGTTACGTGTCGCTGCTTATGGCCCACATGCGGCTAATGTCGTTGGCTTGACTGATCAGACAGATTTGTTCTTTACCATACGTGATGCGATGGGGTTGAAACAATAAGACAAGATGTACCCGATCAATATCATCGTTCAATTCTGAATGGTTTAATAACGTATAATCAGTACGAATGATCGGATTAGGATAAATTCGATAATATAAGCTGCAATGAAGTAAAATTAGTACCTCATAAAATTGAAATAAGATCATAGATAAAGTTATCTTTTATTTTTCATGGTAAACCATTATCTCCCCCTTATGGGGAGATAATGGTTTTGCCGGATTTATCTTCAGGTTAATTTCGTGTCATGGATAATATGCAGATAAAAAACTAATTATTAAATAATATAAAAACATTTAATAACAAGTGTATAAATAAACTGTTAACTAAAAGTAAAAATTATAAAAACTAGCAAAAATCTCTGCATTATCCATATAAATAACATTTGACGTCGCTCTTATATTTTGTTCATTATTAGGGAATCTTAATACCATTTCAGCGACAAGCCAATCTTTAAATGTCCCACTATAATGACTTGCAGACCAATATATCCTTATTGAATTCATGATGTTTGCATCAAACGGAATTCTATTTAATATATGGTGATCAATTATAGCTCGTATATTATTAATTTTTGAAGCATGAGTAACTGATGTTGCATCATTAATAAATGGCAAATATAATGTTTCGTAAATGTTTCTTGTGATATTTACATGATGACTACCACCTATCATACGATCTAACCCCGGCGCATCCGTTTTTAATTTCCATACATTACTTCCAGATGGAGATTCATCAAGCCCTAGTTTTAAAAGTGTATTGTAACTTGCCATATGCTCACTTTTTGGAATTAGAGGTCGAGTGGTATTCCAATCAATCTGAATAGTATTCATTTGATTATCAATAAGTTCAGAACCACCTAAGTTCATCAATTTCCTAAAATTACGAGTATACTCGGTTTCAGCTGTTGTCACTGCGTAGTGGCTACTGCTTCCTGCCTGAGCCGCGCCTCTGCCACTCAGCCCATGGGCAAAACTGTCGGACAGCTGCTCACCCACCTGCCGCATCCCGCGAGTCAGCCCGCCCAGCAATCCACTGCCCAGACTCAATGCCCCCAGCCCGAGCGAAGCCCAACCCAGTATGGCGGAGGCCTGCGGGTTACTCTCTTCGGTGGCCGCACTGGCAATGCCGGTCGCATCTCCCAAAAATCCGATACCCGCTATAATCGCACCGTCTATACTCAACGAGGCACCGCCGGTCGGAATGGCCATGGCCAGCCCCGCTAACAGGCCAACCGTACCAAGCACGATGCCGAAAATACTGCTCCAGCTCATATGTCCACTCGGATCGCTGTGGTTGATCGGATCACCCAAACAGTAAGCATACGGATTGAGGCCTCCAGCCCCGAATGGACTTAAGCTGTCCGGTGCGGTAAACCGCATCAGCACCGGGCTATAGGTGCGGTAGCCATTGCCCAGATGATAACCCCCTCCTGTCGGGTCGGCACGTTCTCCGGTATAACCGGGCAGTGCCGTGTTCTGCTCATCGGCTGCCTGCTGGCCATAGGGGGTGTAACGATAACGGGTCGGTGTGCCGCTGCCCGGTTGGTCTATCAGCAGACTGCCCTGCCCATCGGTGCCCAGTAAATGGGTCTTATCACCGGCGATTACTGCCGCCGGTGTGCCGTTCGCATGCACCAGACGGGTTGCCGTGCCGCTTTCACGCTGCACTTCTGCGACGCGAGCATTACCCTGATAGTACAGCTCCTGTGTCCCGGTATTGTCCAGCCGGTGCAGAACCAGTCGGTTTGCGGCATCATACCCGTACGTGCTGATTTTCTCTTTCAGCGTCACTGAGATCAGCCGCCCCAGCGCATCGTAGGTCAGCTGGTTCCCGCTCTCATCCTGAATCAACCGGCCGCCTGCATCGTAGGTTAGCGTAATCTTCGCCGGATAGGCCGGGTGCGTATGGGTAATGCGGTATAACTGGCAGGGATCGGACGGGCTGTAGGTAAAGGTGGCGGTGTCGCGGCTATTGTCCGCCAATGTAGTCACACAGGTCAGCATATTGCCCAACCGGTCATAGGTAAACTGCTGGCGGCGCAGGCTCATGCCATACGCATCCTGAGGGCATTCCGTGCCCGAACACTGGTAATCTGTCAGCCAGCGGCGGGCGACATCATAGGTATAACTTTCCTGACGCAACAACCCGGCCTGCTGTGAACGGGTTTCCCGGCTGGCGAGCAGACCGATCACCGTATAGGTCTGCGTCAGGGTCAGTACGTCCGTTCCACTGTCAATCCGGCGTTCCGTTTCCCGGCCGAGGTCATCCCAGGTCAGTGTGGTGGTCAGTGATTGCGACTGGGCATTATCGTGCACCGTCCAGCAGTTTAACCGGCTGGCAGCATCATAGGACATCGTCACGTTTATCGCGCTGTCTGTTATCATTACAGGACGCCCCTGTGTATCAAAATACCGCTGGCGGCGGGTGCCAGTCACATCCTGACAGGCCGTCAGCTGGCCGCCCGGGGAATACGTGTATTGAGTATGCCTGGCCACACCGGTATCGTTAAACGTGGTCGTTTCCTGCCGCAATAAGCCGGCGGGGGTATACTCGCACTGCTGTGATACCTGTTTTTCTGTCACCGCGTTTATCATCGCGCCGGTTTTGGCGTCATAGCTAAAGGTTTGGGTGATCCCCGCGGTGGTTCGCTGAAGCAAGGCATTTCCCAGACGGGGTTCATACTGTTGGTGAACCGTCTGTTTGAGCGGGTCAGTGACTGTCTCAGGCGCCGGATTACTACAGGTATAGGTTGCCTGATGTGTCCGACCGCCTACCGTGACCGAGGTGACCCGATGCAGGCTGTCGAACACCCGCTGACCCAGCACTTTCCCGTCCGCCACAATTTGCGTCACTAAATTATCCGTACTGAACGACGCATACCTTTTCTGCACCACGGTACCATCGCTGTACGTTATCGTCGCAACGCGATGAAAAGCGTCATAGGTGTATTGCGTTTTCTGTGCCAGTGCATCCACCGTGGCCCGCAACCGCCCCAGCCCGTCATACTCGTTCTGTTGCTGGCTGACGAATTGGCCCTGGCTGTCATACAGCGTTACCGTCAGAGGCTGATGTCGCAGATTGTAGGCCGTTTCCGTATAACCGAATGTCAGGCCATCCACCTCAGTAGTGCAGCGGGTGATCTGGGTCACCGGATTAAACACCTGCCGGCTACGCTGGCCTGTATCCGAGGTAATCAGGCTGGGTTGTCCCCAGTCATCGTAGGTGATTTGCTGGTTAAGGGAGATCGAGCACGTCTTCACGGTATCGGGCTGCGCAGGATCGGGGCCGGTCGGTAGTGTGTCATGGTGAGACTGCGTCACCACCCGCCCCCAGCTATCCCGCCCGTTCTTTGAGAGGAGGTACCAGTCTGTAGTCGCTTGTTCTTTCCCCAGAATGTCCAGTTTTTTCGCCAGAATGTCCAGTTGATAAACCTGCCCGCGCCCATCAGCCTGGCAACGGGCCTGATTTCCCCAGACATCGGTCTGCGTTGTGGTGACGACACCCGGCGCTTCAAGGGCATATGTGTACCCCTTCTCACGGGCATAATCGGTGTTGGCATTATCCTTCTGCGTCAACAAACGGCCCAGCGCATCATAGAGGTAGTGTGTCGTGCAGCCCTGCGGATTTTGTTGATAGCCGATTTTACCGCTGAGACAGGATTTTTCCTGTATGCTACTGAGCGTTAATCCGTCATGCCCGCACCATTGTGTGGTACACCGGAGCTGACCCGCGTTCAGGGCATAGACGAAGGTTTTTTGACTGTTCCACAGGGAGCGGGGTTGCGCGGAAGCGGGATCCTGCAGGCTATACACGGTTTCTACCACCGAGTCCACTCGCCCATGATGCGGATCCTCCGGCTGATCCCGGTACTCGGTCTGGCGGGTATGCAGCAAGGTCTCATCGCTGTATACTTCCTGACGGGTACACACCACCGCATGATCTGTCAGGCTATCGGGGCGTGTGGGCAGGGAAGCATAGCGGTAGATCTCCTGATGGACGGGCACATCGTCATAGCCGGTGACCGGCGGGGGAATGATTTTTTTCGATTTTAAGTAACGCACAAACCCGTGCGGATCTGCCGGGCAGTATACCGTGTTATCCTTGGTGGATGTTTCGCCTTCAGCCGGGTAGTACACCCATTCGGTTCGGGTACCGTCCGGAGCAATCTGTACGGTGGGGTTGCCTGCTGTATCAAATTCTGTCTGCGTGGTTTCCTCTCTCGTCAGCGGGGCATCGTCCGGTTGATCCGTCTGAGTGATAAACCGGACGGTAGCGGATTTTGGCAACTGAAACTGCGGGGGCTGCTGAGCAAATTCCTGCCCGATTTGAGCATAATAGTGCGTTTCATGCTGGCGCTGGCAACTGTTTTGCTGCACGTTTTCAGTAACCAGCAGGTGGTAGCTATTGTAACGCCGGATAATGTGGCGCTGTTCGCTGCCGTTGTTCCAGTACTCGGTGGAGCCGTAGAGGTAATAGGTCATCTTGCCGTAGAGGAGGTAATCTTCGTCCTCTTTCCAGCTCTCGTGATTTTCGTAACCCAGAAAATTAGATTCGGTATATTTATAGTACCTGATGACATCAGGGGAATTTTTTGTCTGTTGTGTGTATTGGGTAACATAGGGTAAAGGTGGCAGGCCGGCCTCGTCGGGAAACTGGTGACCATCCGAGTTGTAAGCGACAAATTCAACGAATCCTGTCGGCGAAGCAATCCGGGTCAGAAAACCGCTGTTTGATTTATATTCCAATTCCCAGCTTAATGTCTGCTGATCGACATTATTACGAATTTGAGTGACCCGATCATTCTCAAAGATGAGGCGGATGGTATACGATTCCGTTGATCCGGGCCAGACTGTCATGTCGGTATAAATACCGGTTTGATAATCGATGTTGAGTAGCGTCTGATTATCATCTGATATCGTGGCAAGGCGGGGAAGGCCTACTATCTCGTAATTCCACGCTAGTTTCAGGGAGTGTCCCAACGGGTTGATAATGCGCATTGGTATTTTAAGATTATAGACATTCAAGGGACCACTGAGGATTTCCATCAGCCCCGATTTATGGATAACCCGGTAAACATTCTTCGTGACATCCTTTTCAAACCGCACTACATCCTGCTTATACTGCTTTAAAGAAACCGAATCATCCGTTTCATAGACTTTATACCGTTCGCCGGTAGAGAGCATCAACAGCTGGTTTTCTCTATCATAGTGTGTCAGCCCGAGCGAAAAACCCACACCAAACCCGATATTCATCGGGTTCAGCGGACTGTAGGACAGCGCCAGCGTCAGCTCCGGCCCCAGTAGGGTATTTCCAATCAGATGTGCCAGCGGCATCGTACAATTAAATAACCCGGTGCGCGGATCTACACTGCCTGTGGCGGAACTCTGGAAATTTGTCGCCTGAGAGAAAAAATTATCGCTCATAGTTATCACCTATTTTTGAGGAAAGGATATGATGGAAGCCGGAAATTTCTGCATCCATTTAGCCAGACTGATTCATTGCCATAAATATCGTGAAATTTGAATTGTGGAATTTGATCAAATTTATGATCCCAAAAATTAATCGCTGGACTTTCGAAAAAAAGTAGGCTCACGCTAATAGCATCGGTGCGTGGTGTCGTAAATATATTTTCTTGTGGAGTAGCTTCCCTTTGAATACTGGAGTGGCTCTTCTCATCATATATTTTTTTATTGTATAATTAGCACCAGAGATTCTCTTCGCGCTATATTTACCCCAAAGAAACCAAAGGTAAAGATCTCCTTTATTTTTCCATATGACAGGTTAAAACCACCGTCTTTAGACGGTGACTTTGACTTTAATGTTTTGACCTATGCGCGTTTACGAGGTGCGTGGTTCGACGACTTTCAGTCG
>NZ_CAWQMW010000130.1:0-38735 GCF_963895965.1 Xenorhabdus sp. PB30.3
AATTAAGACTGTATATTTATATACTATTCGAGTTTTTCTTAACTGGAAAAAACATTATCGAAGTGTTAAAAGAGATCTATTTTTACTGTTCTGTTTTTCACTTCTGAGGTTAAAAACCTCCAATTGCCGTTAATTAATACAATTATCCAATACTATTATCCATGACAATGAAAACCATTCGCATTGCGACTCGCCAAAGCCCTCTGGCTATGTGGCAAGCTCGATATGTTCAAAAACAACTAAAACATTTTCATCCTGATTTGCAGGTTGAATTAATTCCTATGACCACCCGTGGAGATATCATTCTTGATACCCCTCTCGCCAAGGTTGGTGGCAAAGGGTTATTTGTAAAAGAGCTGGAACTGGCAATGCTTGAAAATCGTGCTGATATTGCCGTTCATTCCATGAAAGATGTCCCAGTCGAATTTCCTGATGGTTTGGGATTGGTCACAATCTGTGAAAGGGAAGATCCACGAGATGCTTTTGTTTCAGTAGAATACGCCTCGCTCGATGACCTCCCAACCGGCAGTATCGTCGGAACATCCAGTTTGCGCCGGCAGTGTCAGCTGCGCCAGCTTCGTCCTGACCTAGTGATCCGAGACTTACGTGGCAACGTTGGCACCCGTTTAAGCAAACTGGACAAGGGCGATTATGATGCCATTATCCTTGCGGCTGCCGGGCTGAAGAGATTAGGGCTGGAAGATCGCATCCGGATGCCACTCGCGCCGGAATTACTGCTTCCTGCTGTCGGGCAAGGTGCTGTTGGTATCGAGTGCCGTCTGGATGACATGCAGACCCGTGAGTTACTTGCGCCTTTAAATCATAAAAACACGGAAATTTGTGTCCTCGCTGAACGAGCCATGAATACCCGTCTGGAAGGGGGATGCCAGGTTCCTATTGGCAGTTATGCCATCTGGCAGGGCGATAATATCTGGCTACGAGCGCTTGTTGGCGCACCTGATGGTAGTAACATCATCCGGGGCGAAAGAACTATTTATAGTGAAAGAACGAACTGTAGTGAAAGAACGAGCTGTAGTAAAAGCACTATCAGCAGTGACAAAGCAATATCATCCGAAGAAGCTTGTCAGGCGGGTATTTCACTGGCCGAAGAATTATTGGAGAAAGGTGCCGGCCAGATTCTGGCTGACGTTTATCAGAGAGATCTACCTGCATGAGTATCTTAATCACCCGCCCTGCCCCCGCAGGAGAAGAATTGGTTAATCGGTTAAAAGCTGCTGGTAAAACGGCATTCAGTGCGCCACTTATTTCAATTTATCCGGGGGCGGATTTGCCAGTGCTGTCTCATAAACTGCAAAGGCTAACGGCAGGTGATTTTGTTTTTCTGCTATCCAAAAATGCCGTTCATTATGCCTGTGAGCAGCTTGTACAAGATAGCCTGTCATGGTCTGACAGACTATCTTATTATGGTATCGGTAAATCAACTTCCCTGTTTTTTCATCAAAAAACAGGGAAAAGCATTCTCTGGCCAGAGCAGGGAGAAACAAGTGAAGATTTACTGCAACTCCCCTCCTTGCAGCAGGTGGAGGATAAAAAAGTTTTATTACTCCGGGGTAATGGTGGCCGTGAAATGATTGCTTCAACCCTGCGGGCAAGAGGAGCAGAAGTCGACTACTGTGAATGCTATGCACGTCGAGCTGTCAAATATCATTCAGCTGAGTTCAGTCGTTACTGGCAGCAGTGTGGTATAAAAATCATCGTTGTTACCAGTGGCGAAATGTTACGACTGTTATATAACTTAGTTATTGAAGGTGATGGCGCTGAAGGTAACGCTAATGATAGTAGTAATAGCAAAGCGTGGTTATTAAATTGCCGACTGATTGTGGTCAGTGACCGCCTCGCCAGTATCGCCCGGACACTGGGCTGGCAAGTAATAAAAGTAGCCAAGAGTGCAGATAATGACGCCTTAATGCAGGCGCTGGAATAAACCAATATGGGATGTCCATTATGACGGAACAAAAGAAATCCACTGATGCGGTTGAGACACAACACCCTCAGCAGCCTGAAAAGGCTCCTCGCAAATCCAGAAGTTATGGATGGGTGGGCAGTACTCTCTCAATTGCCATCGCCTTGGCAGTAGGCGCCGGTGGGCTTTATCTTTATTATCACAATAAACAACAGAACGAGGCATTAAGAACTGCAAACCTCAATCTGCAAACTCAGGTTGCTTCCCTCATACAACAGCAATCTGTCGATAAGCAGGATGCTGATAGCAAAATTGAACAGTTAAAACAGGGCTTGCAGAAAGAAGGAACGAAAAACCAGCAACAAATCCAGCAAGTAGACAGCCGCATGGCAGAACTTCGGGATCGAGTTTCTGCCGTTACGAATTCTGACGTTGAGAACTGGCGTCTGGCACAGGCAAATTTTCTCGTGAAAATGGCCAGCCGCAAGATATGGGGTGATCAGGATATCGCCACCGCCATTGCACTGCTAAAAGATGCTGACAACAGTCTTGCGGATATGAATGACTCCAGCTTAATGCCAGCCCGTTCAGCGATTAAGACAGATATGGATACGCTGTCCAAAATTAAACAAGTCGATCTGGATGGTATCATTCTGACCCTGAATAACTTATCAAATCAGGTAGATAACTTACCTCTGGTTGATAAAGTAGAACAGGGAAAGCCTATGGATGAAGACGGTAAAGAGATCAGTGCTTCACTCTCTGACTGGCGTCAGAACCTGAGCAAAAGCTGGCACAGTTTTATGGATAACTTCATCACTATCAGACCGCGTGATGGCTCCAAAGAACCTTTATTAGCACCAAAGCAGGAAATCTACCTGCGAGAGAATATTCGCTCTAAACTGTTAATTGCAGCTCAAGCGGTCCCCCGCCGACAAATTGATACTTATCGGGACTCACTAGAATCTGTTTCAACCTGGGTGAACGCTTATTTTGATACCTCATTGCCAGACACAATTACCTTTCTGGAAGAAGTGAAAGCGCTGGAAAAACAGCCTCTTTCCATTGAAATGCCTGAACAATTAAGCAGCCAGCCCATTCTGGCCGATTTAGTACGTAAGCGTATCTATCAGCCGGCTTCTCAACCTCTGCCGGGACCCGAGCATCAGCCAAAGTCTGAAAATGCCCCAGCTCAGGCGGAAACACCTGTTCAGGAGGGTTGAAGATGCTGAAAATATTATTATTGTTTGTCATCCTTATTATCGGTGTTGTTCTTGGCCCTTTCCTGTCAGGGCATCAGGGATACGTTCTTATCCAGACCGACAATTACGATATCACTACCAGCGTGACCGGTTTAGTGATCATGTTCCTTCTGCTGCAATTCCTGCTGATTTTTATCGGCTGGTGCTACCGCAGATTAAAACGCACCAGCACTTTTACCCATAGCTGGATTTTTGGCGGCTATAAGCGTAAGCGTGCCCGTTTACAAACCAGACAAGCATTACTCAAGCTGGCTGAGGGGGACTTCAAACAGGTTGAACATTTAATGACACGTAATGCTGACCATGCGGAAGACCCTGTCGTTAACTACCTGCTTGCTGCGGAAGCGGCTCAGCAACGAGGGGATTATTTCCGCACCAATCAATATATCGAGCGCGCCGCCGAAGTTGCGGATAAAGACCAATTGCCTGTCGATATTACCCGCACACGTATCCAGTTAGCACAAGGGGAAACCCATGCAGCCCGTAATAGTGTAGATAAGTTACTGGATACAGCACCGAGACATCCGGAAGTGTTACGGCTGGCTGAACAGGCATATATGCGCTCAGGTGCCTACCAGTCGCTGATTGATATTTTACCTGCGATCAAGAAAGTGGGCCTGCATGACGAAGAGCAAATGACTCAATTGCATCAGCAAGCGTATATCGGGCTGATGAATCAGGTCATGGTAGAAAAAGGCAGTGCCGGATTAAAAGCATGGTGGAAAGATCAACACCGCAAGATCCGCAATGAAACAGCGCTACAGGTTGCGATAGCTGAACATCTGATCGAGTGTAATGATCATGAAACTGCACAGCGAATTATTCTCGACGGATTAAAGCAACAATATGATGACCGGCTGTTGCTGCTGCTTCCTCACTTAAAAGCGGGTAATTCCGAGGTCGTGCAAAAATCACTGTCACATTTACTGAAGCAACATGGTGAAACACCTCTGCTTAACAGTACATTGGGGCAAGTCGCATTACGTCACGGCGAGTGGGCAAAAGCAGAAACAGCATTTAAGGCAGCCCTTGCACAGCGTCCTGATGCCCATGATTACGCCTGGCTTGCTGATGCGCTGGATAGGCTGCATAAACGTGAAGAAGCCGCTCAAATACGTACTAAAGGCTTTATGCTGACACTGAAACGAGAAAGTACCCCGGAAGAAGCGTAACCTTTAGAAATTTGTCATGATTAACAATTAAGACAGGGATATCACCGTTAATCATGGCAAAAATGCTGAACAATATGCAGAAGAGAAAATAACAGGCAAAAAAAAACACCTGTCACGATAAAAGACAGGTGCATAAATACAATCAGGTCTACAGACGGATAGTGCCTCACTCAACGTTATGTCCGGTTCGTGATGAAAAGAAAATTGCTTACTCATCTATAACATGGACCATAGGCACCAGCATCAGCTCTACATCATCCCGAGGTTTATGAAGCTATGCTGTCATAAGGAGTGGGATGAGCATCTACGATTTTACTAATGCATTTTTCATGCCAGATTTCCTTCTCACCCAATTCTAGACGCATAAATAACTCTATGGTCTAAATCTAAAGTCTACTCGATGAAAAAACAGCATAAGAGATAAAATGAATAAGTTGGCTTTCTACAAAATACGCCAAATACCGTCTCTCATTTGAGACAACAATTCAGCATCTAAATTACACTCAAATATAATCAACAAGTTACACGTCTCCAATTAGAGACAGTAAAGGGTATCGTTTGTCGTTGAAATACAACACTGAGATTAAAACAATTTTAAAAACAAAAAGTTAATAAAATTGCAAACTAATAAAAACAATCTATTTCAAAATAATCGAGTATCAGAAAAGCAAAGGAGATTTAGGGAAAGGGAAATATTTTTTATTTTCTTTAAATACAATAAGAAAAGCCCTGCTTATAGCAGGGCTTTTCTTAAGAATCTGGTCGGCGAGAGAGGATTCGAACCTCCGACCCACTGGTCCCAAACCAGTTGCGCTACCAAGCTGCGCTACTCGCCGAAATATTTTTTTAAAGCTAAGATACTCATTTTCTTTTTTATGGTGCGAAGGGGGGGACTTGAACCCCCACGTCCGTTAGGACACTAACACCTGAAGCTAGCGCGTCTACCAATTCCGCCACCCTCGCAATGTCATAAAAAAGATGGGGTGGCTAACGAGACTCGAACTCGCGACGACTGGAATCACAATCCAGGGCTCTACCAACTGAGCTATAGCCACCATAACATATCTTTTATTACTGCTTACAACGCCGTACCACGATAACCCATTGTCACTGCTCTTGCACGCTTTAAATGGCGCGCCCGACAGGATTCGAACCTGAGACCTCTGCCTCCGGAGGGCAGCGCTCTATCCAGCTGAGCTACGGGCGCTTAACGCCGTTGCGGTGGAGGATAGTACGGATTTAATCTCCAACTGTCCAGTGCTTTTTTTAAAGAAATAGTGCGTTTGATTATGCTTTATTCATTTCGTTGATAAAGGCAGCACTTTCCCACCGCAAATTGTTTTTCAGATGAAAATTTACCCTACATTTTCTATCTGTTTTTGTTCCCGGATAAATTTTATTACCCAATAAATCAGTGACACAATCAGCAAGAAGGCACCACCAACCATGAGTGAAAAACGCGTATCCGGATTAATCGCCATCCCAATCAATACACAAGACAAGAAAATCAGTGTCAGGTAATTGATATAAGGGAAAAGTATCGATTTAAACGGGTGCTGTTTCAGGGCTTCCTGATGATGCTGACGGAAACGTAGCTGGCTCACCAGAATCACAAACCACGGTACCATTCCCGGCAGAACACTGGCGCTATAGACATACACAAAAACAGACTGTGGATTCGGGATCAAATAATTCAGGCTGGAACCGGCAATCAGGCAACCAATAGTGATTGCAACACATCTGACAGGTACACCATTTTTCGATAGTTTACGCAATGAAGCCGGCAACTGACGATTTTCAGCCAGTGCATATAGCATTCTACCTCCGCTGTACATGCCGCTGTTACATCCCGAAAGGGCCGCAGTCAGTACCACAAAGTTGATCACTGCCGCTGCTGAAGCAATACCAACTTTAGCAAAAGTCATGACGAACGGGCTGCCATGGCTGCCTATCTCAGTCCATGGAAACAGGGTTACAACAATGAAAATTGCCCCGACATAGAAAATCAGAATACGCCACAAAATATTGTTGATTGCTTTTTTCAGGGTAACCTGTGGGTTCTTGGCTTCACCAGCGGTGATACCAACCAACTCGACACCCTGATAAGATGCAACCACAATACACAATGCAAACAAAAATCCTTTCCAACCACCGGCAAAGAAACCACCATGAGCCGTCAGATTACCAAGGCCGATGGCTTGCCAGTCATTTCCTAATCCAAAAAATATCAGCCCGATACCGACTAAAATCATCACAATAATCGTGGTGACTTTGATCATTGCAAACCAGAATTCCAGCTCCCCATACAGCCGCACAGCCGCCAGATTAGCCAGTGCCACCAGACTAACCGCCACCAAAGCCGCTACCCATTGTGGTAAATCAGGGAACCAGAACTCAGCATAGACTCCCACAGCGGTAATTTCTGAAATCCCGACAGAAACCCACATGAACCAGTAACCCCAGGCGGTCAGGCATCCCCAGTAGGGGCTGAGGTATTTATGACCAAAAGCAGCAAATGAACCGGTAACAGGCTCAAGAAATAACATTTCGCCCATTGACCGCATAATGAAAAAGACAAAAAGACCGGCGATAATGTAAGCCAGTAAAACTGAGGGACCAGCCCATTTCAGGGTACTGGCAGAGCCCATGAACAGCCCGACACCGATTGTGCCACCTAACGCAATTAACTCAATATGTCGCGCTTCAAGTCCTCTTTGCAGCCCCTGCTCGGGCAGATCTTGTTTCGAATCACTCATAAAACTCCCTATCCATTTTTATGGTGTCTATATTTATTTGCAAACAGAAAAAATACAGGAATTAATAATCAATGGTTGTGAAGATAGTTGTAAAAAGGCAGGGATCAAAGCACGTTTTGCTTATCAGTGAAATAAAAAATTGTAAAATCGAGTCAACGAAGATAGTTAAATGAAGTGGACTAAGGTAAGGCCGCCCACTGCGCCATACGTAACGTTAAGACGGACACAGTGGGTTAACAGCAATTAAAATATCACCTACAGCTTGCCGCTGTAGTAATACCCCAAAAACTTCAACAGTTTGATTTGCCGGCGGATACGGCTAGGCTGCGACAACAGACGATAAAGCCATTCCAGACCTAAGTTCTGCCAGACTTTTGGCGCACGCTTCACATGCCCAGTGAAAACATCATACGTTCCTCCGACCCCCATATACAGTGAGCCAGAATGCACTTTTCGGCAGTCACGCATAAAAATTTCCTGCCTTGGCGAGCCCATTGCAACCGTAACAATCTTCGCACCGCTGGCACGGATACGTTCAAATACCACATCGCGCTCATCAGCGGTAAAATAACCATCCTGACTGCCTACAATATTGACGTCCCACTGTTTACGAAGTTTGTTTACTGTCTGCGCCAGAATTTCCGGTTTTCCTCCCACCAAAAAGACCGGAGTACCTTCACGTCCTGCGCGCTCCATCAGGGCTTCCCATAAATCCGCGCCCGCAATGCGTGACACCTGTGCATCCGGATATTTACGCCGAATGGCACGCACAATACTGATGCCATCTGCATAAAGATATTCCGCTTCATCCAGCAGCATACTCAGTGCATTGTCTTTCTCAGCAGTAAGCACTTTCTCTGCATTGATAGCCACCAGTGTCCCTGTCTTGATCTGCCCATCCTGAAAAAGATGATCGAGGAAATGTGACATTCCCTGAAATCCCCACAGCTCCAGACCACGGATACGATATTTACGAATATCATTCAGCGCCATTTTTGCTCCTTACATCCACCCGAGCAGGTGTTTCTGGTGATACAGACATATTGGTGATGACAAACTTCCGAACAAGCCCTGCACTATCGAACAGCCAGTACAGCAATTTTGCTACTATCAGGCACAGACCAAAGACAGCACCAAAGAACACAACACGAGAAACAAAAGAATCCATACCTTCACGGGCAAGGACTATCATGTTAAAAATCGCGCCAAAGCAGAATGCCTGTAAAATAGCTGCTTTATAACGGTTTTCTTCCTGTTTCCCGGCTTCATAAATCCAGTCAAACCACTTGATAATCATGCCAACAACAACTGCACCAAGCGGTATAAAAAACACGCCTCCCATAACGACCAACGAGCCTATCAGCGTCGGGGAAATCGCTAAACCAGAGTGGTTATTCAACACATCCCAGGTAAAATAATTAGCTGTGTTCCAGACCAGATTCGGCCTGTCCGGCCAGACCCAGCCCGGAATAAAAACATAGAAATCCCGGATAATCGGGGCTAATCCCTGAAAGTCAATTTTGCTGTAGTTATCCAGCAGCAAAGCCAGATTTTCCCACGGAGAAAAAGTATCACGGGTCAAATACAAGAAAGTATAAAACGCTTCTGCTCCGCTCACATCAAGGCTATAACGCTTCAGGGCCAGCCAGAACATACCGACAATCCCAATAACACCGGCCACAAGCAGCATCCACAATGTAATCCAGCCCCGGACAATACCGATGAACAGAAACAGTGCAAACGCAATAATGATATTGGCTCGTGTTCCTCCGACAATCACATAAGTCAGAATGCCGAACCCAACGGTTCCCACTAAAAATAACAGCCAACGCGTTTTGGTCGGTTTCAGGAAAAATACCACCAGCATGGCGGGGATAAAGAAGTAGAAAAAGCGTTTAAGCGCTACCCCGGAAACCTTACTGGAAAAGATCTGGCTGTACGACTGTAGCTTAAATAACAGAAAACCATTTTGCAGGAAGAAAGAGCCAACAGAGAAAATGGCTATACCCGCTAACAAAAACCACGCCAGATTAGTCTCCACTCGGTTCATGGTGAACAATGGCTTACGCGGAACAAGACCACTCGTTGCGTATTCCTTTCCCGATACCCGGTACCTGAGACGTACTTTATAACTGACATAATAAATGGCATAGAAACAAGTTGATGCCAATATTGCATACAGCAGTGAACTCACCGGTACAACCTGCACATCAAACTGGAAAACCAGTATGCTTGTCAGTGGGAAACCAAAATAAAAAGTCAGCAGATAAAGCAGTGAGAAAAAAATATTAAAATTAAAACGAACTCGCTGAAATTCTTGATACGTCAGTGTCAGAATAAAAATCAACGAGATTGCATAAACAACAAACAGCCCACCAAATTGCACCAACGTCATTGCAGCTCTCCAGATGCTTCCAGCAGGGCAATTTTCCACCCTTTGACAAAGTTAGGATCAAAAAAAGCGATTGCCTTCTTATCGAGAGACAGCATCTGACGCTGCGCTTCCTGCACCCAATGCTTATTCAGTTCATCACCATCAAACAGAACCGGTATTTGCTGTTCGGCTAAGTCCTGCCAGAATGGATTCTGGCGGCTCAGAACAAAAGGGATCCCCTGTTGAATCAGCAGGCAAAGCGTTCCTATTCCCTGCTGGCGCTGAAAAATAAAATAGCCCAAATCACATTGACGCAGTAATGATAAATAATCATCAAATGTCATTTTTTCTTTCAGTATTCGGATATTTTCAGCCCGGAATAACGATAATGCGGCCTGTTCTACATTCTGGATATAAGCCTGATTATTATCGGGATAACCCATTGGCAGGATAAGCCGGGTTTCTGAACCAAACTGACGATGAATTTTGTGTAGTGCTTCAATATGCCGATTAGATTGATCACCTGAATTTCCCAATAAAATGGTGATCCCTTCAGGTGAAAATAGTTTGTCTTTCACTGTCAGCGAAGGTGTCATGCGTGTTGGGAAATAGAGCAGTGAAGCCGGTACTCGCGGATGCGATTTCGCGAAATAGTTAAGATCTCCCCGTGTCGCAAATACTCGCCCAACCCGCTTCTGAGCCAGACGGCGCAATAGATAGAACACACGAAATTTAAGCTGGCGGGAATCCTCGTACAAATCAGCCCCCCACACATGCCACCAGAATTGATGACTTTTGATTTTTCCGGCTAATAAAGCCAGCCATAAGCCTGCATTGAACTGCCCATGAAAAAAGAAACGGTTAGCCCGCTCTTCCTGTGCCATTGCAATGACTGCCTGCGATAATACTGCTTTATTTTCATAAATTGTGATAGTTAAAGCAGGATAATTTTCGGCTATCCATAAAGGGTCTTGCCATGAAGCATCTTTAGCCACCACCATAAAACACGGCTTGGCTGAAGGCTTAGTTTCCGGTGCCAGTACGTCATTAAAAAAACGCAGTAACGTTTGATTGTGATGCGGGATATCCGATCCCAAAACGTGGATTAAGGTTGTCATGCTCGTCTGCAATAAATAATAAATACGCTACAACAAAGGCTAAAATAAACGACATAGGTCGCCATATAAGATTGTGCTGCCCCAAGCGCTCCATTTATCGGGATCAGCCAGTGAGAAAAGCCTGTCAGCAACAGAAACTGGCTGACTTCCGCCAATATATAAAAGCGTAAGGCGGCTTTTGCTATCACCAGATAGCCAAAAACATAGGCACAAACTTTCAGAACATCTCCCACCAGCTGCCATGCGAATAGATCCCGCATTGCGGTAAATTTATCTGAAAACAATAGCCAGATAACAAAGTCACGCAATAACCAGACGGAAAAACTGGCAGCAGCCACTGCGGGTAATACAAACTTTAACGCCTTTACGATCTCACTGGTGATCTTATTTTTACTTTCCAGTCGAGAAAGGGTCGGTAGCAAATAAACGGTGAAAGAGGCCGTGATAAATTGTAAATAAGCATCGGAAATACTGCTTACACCCTGCCAAATTCCCACTTCTTCCCAGCTATAACGCTCAGCCATTAAGTTCCGCATCATGATGTAAGCGACTGGCAGTGTAATGGAAGTCAGCAAAGCCATTAGCGTAAACTTCCCCAAATGGCTGGCAATGGCGCGATCCCATGTAGGTTTCAGTGCTGACAATGCTATCGTTTTGCGTTGCAGTAACATCATTCCTGCCGGCAAAACCACCAAAGCGGGCACTAAAGCCAGACCAGCCAGTGCACCTTCATAACCCCCCAGCCAATAACACAGGCCATAAGCAATCACCCCTGTCAGGCTGCCGAGTATAATCGCCAGTGCATTTCCCTGAGCATCGCGGAACCCTTTCAAAATAGCCAGAAAATAGTTGGCATAAGCGATTCCCATTTGAATAAATGCGAGCGCCTGCACAACAGTTTTGTAATGATTGTGACCAAACAGGCTAGTACTGATAGCTTCACTGAATAACAGGAACACTACCGCTAGCAGGGTAGAAAACCCCAGAATAATTGAGGATGACGTTCCCAGTACAGCCTTAAGCTTTTCCGGCTGAGAATGGTGCTCGGCTACATATTTGGTCACACCATTGAAAATCCCGGCACCAGACAATACTCCCAGAACAGTTATGAGCTGGCGGAAATTCCCCGCCTGCCCCACCCCTGCCGGGCCAAAGGAGACGGCCAGAAGTTTAACGACCAGTAACCCCACACCAATTTTGATTAGTGTGGAGCCAGCCGTCCAGACTGAGGCTTTGGCAAGTGACATATCAGGCAAAAAATTCCTTGATGCGACTGATGACAACCTGTTGTTCTTCATCAGTAATATTATAAAACATCGGTAAACGCACTAGGCGCTCACTTTCACAGGTAGTGAAGCGGTCTTCGCCATGAAAACGACCACATTTCTCACCAGCCGGACTGGTATGCAGTGCAACGTAATGGAATACCGTCAGGATATCCGCCTCTTTCATAAAACGATTAAATTCACTACGTTCTGCCACATCTTTCAGTTTGATATAAAACATGTGGGCATTGTGTCCCAGATTTTCTGGCACAACAGGCAAAGTCAGCAGCCCTTTATCAGCCAATGGTTTCAGCGCCTGATAATAGTTATTCCATAGCGTCAGGCGGCGATGATTAATTTTATCCGCGACTTCCAGTTGTGCCCACAGAAATGCCGCCTGTAAGTCAGAAAGCAGATAGCTGGAACCAATGTCACGCCAGGTATACTTGTCTACCTGCCCCCGGAAAAACTGAGCACGGTTAGTCCCTTTTTCACGGATAACTTCGGCACGGGCAAGCATGGATTGATCATTGATCAGGGTCGCTCCACCTTCGCCTCCAGCTGAGTAATTTTTAGTTTCATGAAAGCTGAAACAACCAATATGACCAATCGTCCCCAGCGCACGCCCTTTATAGGTTGACATAACGCCCTGTGCAGCATCTTCTACGACATACAGATTATACTTTTCTGCCAATGCCATAATGATATCCATTTCACAGGCTACCCCCGCATAATGCACTGGTACAATGGCGCGGGTTTTATCCGTGATGGCTGCTTCAATTTTGGTTTCATCAATGTTCATCGTATCCGGATGAATATCCACGAAAACAATGGTTGCTCCACGCAGAACAAAAGCATTGGAAGTCGAAACAAAAGTGTAGCTCGGCATGATGACTTCATCACCCGGCTGGATATTCAACAGTATTGCCGCCATTTCTAAGGAAGCAGTACAGGAAGGCGTTAACAACACCTTTGTTTTATGCAAAGCATCCGGACAACTAAAGCGTTTCTCCATCCACTCTTCACAACGTTTGGTAAAATCACCATCACCACACAATTTCCCACTGGCCATCGCCTGTTGCATATATTCCAGTTCAGTGCCGATAACCGGGGGTTTGTTAAATGGAATCATTTCGTCCTCTGTATAACCAATATGCAGTGCTTTCAATTGTTGCACCACTACGTGTATAAAGGCGCAAAGCCGTGATGTTGCTGATTTGCGTTGCAATTCTCAGGCATTGTATCTCATGGTTATGGCACCATTGTTGCGCCGCTGACATTAATTTTTTTCCGATCCCCTGCTGCAATTTGCCCGGCATTGCCGCCAGCAAACCTATCCGTGCTTCATGACTTCCTATCTTTCTCATGGTGACAAAACCAGCAGGATTGCCACACTCATCATTAACAAGCAGGCACTCATGGTCAAAGGTGCCCAAAACCGCCTTCTCAACCCATGCAGCATAAAAACGGCCACTATCATTCACCTGATACCAGGGTGTACGAAAGCGACTGGTTGAAAATACGCTGGCTGCCGCCGCTTTAAGTAACGGAATATCCTGTGAGGTCGCGGTTATTAATGCCTGATCCCTGCCTGCTTTTTCTGGGCTAATGGATAACCGTAAATCTGCTTCACCTTCCACCAGAGAAAAGCCCAGCGCTGATAATTGATCAATCAGATAAACCTGCTGAGCCGGTACTTTTGCCTGTACTAAGGCATATTCATCCAGTTTAGCCACAGTGACTGGCACAGCAGACGGTGAAGAGGCCGTTATGATATTCAGACGGGCAGTGGACAGACCAAAAAATTGGCTGTCCCATGCCAGAGGTTCAATATCAGCGTGAATACACATTGAGTAAATCCAGCAAATATTGGCCATAGCCTGTTTTAGTTAACTCTGCCGCAGAAGCTCTGACCTGCTCATCGCTCATCCAGCCATTACGCCATGCAATCTCTTCCAGACAGGCAATTTTGAAGCCCTGCCGTTTTTCGACAGTCTGCACAAACATACTGGCTTCAATCAGGCTGTCATGGGTACCGGTGTCCAGCCAGGCAAAACCACGCCCGAGTAATTCAACATTCAGCTCGCCACGTTCCAGATACATCTGATTAATGCTGGTAATTTCCAGCTCTCCACGGACAGAAGGTTTTACCCGCTTAGCGAAATCCACAACGTTGTTGTCATAAAAGTAAAGCCCGGTCACCGCCCAATTGGATTTTGGCTGTACTGGCTTCTCTTCAATAGAAAGAACGCGATATTGTTCGTCAAACTCCACAACACCGAACCGTTCAGGATCCATAACCTGATAGCCGAATACAGTAGCGCCATGACTACGGGCCGCAACACTTTGTAGCTTCGGACTGAATGCCTGACCAAAGTAAATATTGTCACCCAGCACCAGACAACAAGGATTATCCCCAATAAACTCTTCACCAATCAGGAATGCCTGTGCCAGACCATCCGGCGAAGGCTGTACTGCATAGCTCAGATGAATGCCAAAACGCTCACCATCACCCAGTAACCGTTTAAAGGAGGGTAAGTCTTCCTGCGTGGAAATAATCAGGATATCGCGTATCCCTGCCAGCATTAAGACTGACAACGGATAGTAGATCATTGGCTTGTCATAAATAGGCAATAACTGCTTTGAGACGCCGCGTGTTATTGGGTACAGGCGTGTGCCGGAGCCACCTGCCAGTATAATTCCTTTCATGTCATCCCCCTGATGGGTTTATTTATTTCCGCAATGATCAAACTGTCCATCATGTTCAGACAAGCCAAGGCGTTCTCCCGCATAAGAGCCATCCTGCACCCTGCACCACCAGTTTTCGTTTGCCAGATACCACTGCACTGTCTTACGAATACCGGATTCAAACGTTTCCTGTGGTTTCCAGCCTAATTCACGCTCAATTTTTGCAGCATCAATGGCATAACGCATATCATGCCCCGGGCGATCTGTAACGTAGGTAATCAGCTCTCGGTAATGCGCCACACCGGCTGGTTTTTCCGGCTTAAACTCTTCCAGCAACTCGCAAATCGTCTCGACCACATCAATATTACGGCGCTCGTTATGGCCGCCAATATTATATGTCTCACCCGGTACAGCCTGAGTCACTACCAGATGCAGTGCCCGTGCGTGATCTTCCACATACAGCCAGTCACGGATCTGTTTTCCCTCACCGTAGACAGGCAAAGGTTTACCCGCCAGTGCATTCAGGATCACCAGCGGGATCAGTTTTTCCGGGAAATGGTAAGGCCCATAGTTATTCGAGCAGTTCGTGATCACTGTCGGTAAACCATAAGTGCGTTGCCATGCCCTGACCAGATGATCGCTGGATGCCTTGGATGCTGAATAAGGGCTGCTCGGCGCATAAGGTGTCGTTTCTGTGAAAAATCCCTCTTCGCCATGCAGATCACCATAGACTTCATCCGTTGAAATATGGTGAAAACGGAATGTTGCCTGTTTTTCCTGATCTAACTGCTGCCAGAATGCACGAGCCGCTTCTAATAGGGTGTAAGTGCCAATGATATTGGTTTCAATGAATGCCGCTGGCCCATCAATGGAGCGATCAACATGGCTTTCCGCCGCCAGATGCATCACCGCATCAGGCTGATATTGCTGAAAAATACGTTCCAAAGCATCACGATGACAGATATCCGCCTGCTCAAACGCATAACGAGGATGATCAGCGACCGGTGCCAGTGACTCAAGATTGCCGGCATAAGTCAGGCTATCAACCACAACGACACTGTCTTCAGTGTGATTTATGATGTGGCGAACCACCGCAGAACCAATAAACCCTGCACCACCAGTAATTAGAATACGTTTCAACGCCAGACTCCTTTGCTATCTACAACCCATTTTTGTTTTATCTGACTGCCATTGATAGCCTTAAACTGGCTGTGATCTACCAGCATCAATACAACATCAGCCTCTTCCAGTGCCTGTTGTAGGCTGACCAGCTCCACCACACCTTCCAGTGAATGAGGCAGCTCGTGAATATTCGGTTCAACAGCCAGAGTAGAACCAGCATGCCACTGCGCAATCATTTTGGTGATATGAACTGCCGGACTTTCACGTAAATCATCAATGTTTGATTTAAATGCCAGACCAAAGCAGGCAATTTTAATTTCACTGGCTCGCTTGTCGCTTTCGGCCAGACAATCCGCGACTGCGGCTTTCACCTGATCAACCACCCAAAGTGGTTTGTCGTCGTTAACAAGGCGGGCGGTACGGATCAGGCGAGACTGTGTAGGATTTTGTGACACAATAAACCACGGATCGACTGCAATGCAGTGCCCGCCGACTCCTGGTCCCGGTTGCAGGATATTAACCCGAGGATGTCGGTTTGCCAGACGAATTAATTCCCAGACATTAATTTCCTGTTCAGCACAGATAAGCGAGAGTTCATTGGCAAAGGCAATGTTAACATCCCGGAAGCTGTTCTCAGTCAGCTTACACATTTCTGCCGTTCTGGCGTTGGTGACAACACATTCACCTTCAAGGAAAATTTTATACAGCTCACTTGCTCTGGAAGACGATTTTGGGGTCATTCCTCCTACAACACGGTCGTTTTTGATTAGCTCCACCATGACCTGACCCGGTAATACCCGTTCAGGGCAATAAGCGATATCAATATCTGAATTTTCCCCTGCCTGTTGCGGAAAGGAGAGATCCGGTCGGGCTTCTGCCAGCCTCTCGGCCATTTGTTCCGTTGCACCGACTGGCGATGTTGATTCCAGAATAATCAGATCGCCTTTTTTCAAAACAGGTGCAATGGATTCTGCTGCTGAATAAACATAAGCCATATCAGGCTCATGATCGCCCTTAAAAGGCGTAGGAACCGCAATCAGAAATGCATCCGCTGGCTGAGGCGAAGTTACCGCTCTCAGATAACCACCTTCAACAGCTGTTTTTACAACTTGATCCAAATCAGGCTCAACAATGTGAATCTCTCCACGATTAATCGTCTCCACTGCATGCTGGTTAACATCAACACCAATAACCGTTTTCTGGCAGGAAGCAAATGCTGCCGCAGTAGGTAAACCGATATAACCAAGACCGATCACAGAAATTGTTTCAAAACTCATAATGTCACCTGATTTTTCTTCAATATTTCCAGAATTTTCTGGCAAGCCTTGCCATCCCCGTAAGGATTATGGGCCCGGCTCATTTGTTGATAAGCGGAGTCATCCGTCAATAAACGCGTGACTTCATCAACAATAGTTTGGGTTTTTGTTCCTACCAGCCGCACAGTACCCGCATCAGCCGCTTCCGGCCGCTCTGTGGTATTACGCATAACCAAAACGGGCTTACCGAGTGAGGGAGCTTCCTCCTGAATTCCGCCTGAATCAGTCAGGATCAAATAGGCATGATCCATCAGATAAACAAAGGGCAGATAATCCTGTGGACTGATAAGAATAATATTATCAATACCATGCAAAATACGTTTTACCGGTTCGCATACATTGGGATTCAGGTGTACAGGATAAACAACCTGCACATCTGGGTGCATTCTGGCGATTTGCGCCAGTGCTTCACAGATTCGCTCAAAACCACCACCAAAATTCTCTCGGCGATGGCCTGTTACCAAAATCATCTTTTTAGCAGGATCAATAAAAGGGTAAAGCTCGGCAAGCTGCCCCCTTAATATGTCATCATGCATAATGCGATCACGCACCCAGAGCAAAGCATCAATAACGGTATTTCCCGTAACGAAAACAGCCTTGTCTGCAATAGATTCCTGTAAGAGATTACTGCGGGAGTTTTCTGTCGGAGCAAAATGATACGTTGCCAGATGACCTGCAATTTTACGGTTGGCCTCTTCCGGCCATGGAGAGTAAAGATCGCCTGTTCTCAGCCCTGCCTCAACATGCCCTACCGGTATTCTCTGATAAAAAGCGGCCAGACTGGTCGCCATTGTGGTAGTGGTATCACCGTGTACCAGTACTACATCTGGCCTGAATTCATTTAATACCGGCTTTATGGATTCAAGTATCCGGCAGGTAATATCCGTCAGATCCTGCCCTTTCTTCATAATATTGAGATCAAAATCCGGCTTGATCCCAAATAAGTTCAGTACCTGATCCAACATTTCCCTATGCTGTGCGGTCACACAAACTTTTGCCTCAAAATCACTATCCTCGGCTAAAGCGTGTACCAGCGGCGCCATTTTGATGGCTTCCGGGCGAGTACCAAACACAGTCAACACTTTCACAGTGGCTCTCTTATTTTGTTAATCATTGCTGGGTAGTTCCACAAAGGAATATAAAATTATGTGCGTGAACGCCTCGCTAATGCGACTCCGGCACCAACCAACAGACCTACAGCTCCCCACAAAATCATCATAAATACACGGCGAGGGCTGTCTCTATTAACGGGTTCTTCTGGCGTTCTAAGATAACGGTAGGTCTGAAAAGTGTTCTGTAAAGTGGGGCCGACACTGAGTGTCGACAGCATCGCTATATTTTGATCATAATCGATACTGTAATTAGGGCCTGTAGCCTCCAGTGTTTCAAGCTGAGCCTGTAGTAATGGGACTCCCAGCATAAACATTTTGGATTCAGGTAATTCACTGATAGGGATGTTTGTCTGGTTACGCTGAATACCCTGTTTTTCAGCAACTTTTAATGATTGCTGCAATACGTTCAACTCACGGTTATACATGGCCTTAGCGACGAGTTCCTGCCGTTTGACCAGCGCTTTCATTGACTGAGTCCGTGTTGCCCACGCGCCTTTTATTTCGTCATTCAGATGAGTACTCGCACGCTGGTTAGCAAAAGCAATGTACTCCCGCAAAAGCCGGTTAGCATCAGCGGCTGTTTCTGCCGTCAGTTTGATACTTTCATTCTGGGCATTTTTTTCACCGCGACGTGTTACCTGAATATTGTTGATTAATTCTTCCAGTAACACTGCATCAGCTTTGCTCTTACCGTCATGACGCTGTTTGTAATAATTAGAGTGCAGCCAGAATTCACGACGAGTATCATAAGCTTCAGCCTGTATCATGAACTCTTTGTAAGCCCCATCGGGAATGGTCGGCAGTTGGGCTTCCGGTGAAGCATTAATATGCGTATCCAGATTACGCAAAAATTGCTGTTGTGAGTAATAACTCCCCAGATTATTAGTTGTCGGTAAATCCACAATAGCGGTTGCGCTCCATTTTTGCTGCATCAGATACGATGCAGCCAGAGCAACAGCAGCGAAAATTATTGCCAGTGCGATAATCCATATCTTTCCACGCCACAGAGCACAACATAGCGCACGAATATCCAGTTCATGCTCTGTAACCGTTTGATCCTGATTAGATTTCGTTTCTGAGTTTTCCACTGCGCAAAACCTCTTTGATAAGCCGATGTTTTTTTAGTGATGGCTTGCAACCCGACGCATCCGGCGTTTCCACCGTTTGATAAAACGGGCTACACGCCATGCTCTTTTGATGCAATAACCATACAACATAAATGCAAGCAAAAATAATGCCAACATTACCCATTGAGGAACAAAATCCAGCCGTTCGCCAATAATGCCAATCCCGGCTAATAATGCTGCTGTCATTGTGATTAGGACAAAGGCCTGACGGGACGTAAAACCAGCGCGCATGATTAAGTGATGAATATGCTGGCGATCCGGTGAGAACGGACTCATTCCCTTACGCAGTCGGCGGTACATAATTGCAACCATATCCATCAACGGAATGGCAATGATCCATAAAGCCGTCACAGGATTGATAGAACGATTTCCACCCTGAGTCGCCTCAGTCAACAACCAGATAATGGTAAAACCAATTAATGTACTCCCGGCATCGCCCATAAAGACTTTAAAGCGTTTACCCAATAGCCCCAGATTAAGAAAAATATAAGGCAGTATCCCGGCGATAAATGCAAAGCACCAGAATGCTAAAGCTGTATTGCCGCTCTCATACAGCAGGATACCCAAAGCTCCGAAAGAGACGCAGGACAGGCCACCTAACAGGCCATCGATACCATCTACCATATTAAAAGCATTAATGGCAGCCCAGACCGCAAACAGGGTGACGACGTAGCTAAATGGCCCCAGCGTCATTTCCCACGGACCAAAAGTATTACCCAAGCTTTCAAGTCTCAGGTCAGCGAAATACATCATACTGATGCCGACTAAAGCCTGAATTGTTGCACGAATTTTTACACTGATATCAAACCGATCATCCAGAGCACCAATAAAAACCAGTATCCCTGCACAAAACAAATACAGCCACTTATGTGGTATAAACTCTTTTGTTATAACAAAAGCAAAACAGACACTCACAAAAACAGATATCCCCCCCACCAAAGGAATTAAACCATGGTGACGTTTACGGTAATTCGGCTTATCAACAAGACCAACCTTTTTTGCTACCTTCCTTGCCATGAACAAAAAAACGAATGAAAATATGAAGATGCAAAAAACTTCGGCACTCATGCTGGGTATATTCACAATAACAACTCTCTGTAAAAATAATAATGATGGCCATCTATTATTCATTAACTTATGGATTTAATAGCCAGCCCATAAGTTCCCTGTTCAAGAAGACATCCTGCTATGTATAAATAAAAATCAAAAAAATAATGCAGATTACAAGTAATGATTAATAGTTATTTATAGAACTTCTATAAAATTTCCGCCCAAGAAACACTCATTCAATCAAACGAAAAACATGCAAAACATGTACCATTTCAACGGATAATTTAACACACCTATAAAAAACGCCACAGAAGAGTGGCGTTTTTTTGAAGAAATGATCGCTTAATTACTTTTTGTTTATGGACTATCAATTGTTATTTGCAGACTACGAACGTTTCATAAAGTCGAAAAATTCTTCGTTTGTTTTTGTCATAGCCAATTTATTGATAAGGAATTCCATTGCATCAATTTCACCCATAGGGTGAATAATTTTACGCAATATCCACATCTTCTGTAGCTCATCCTGAGTCGTGAGCAACTCTTCTTTACGCGTACCAGAACGGTTGTAATCAATCGCAGGGAAAACACGTTTTTCTGCAATCTTACGGGACAGGTGCAATTCCATATTACCTGTACCTTTAAATTCTTCGTAAATGACCTCATCCATTTTAGAACCGGTATCAACCAGCGCTGTAGCGATGATGGTCAGGCTACCACCTTCTTCAACATTACGTGCCGCACCAAAGAAACGTTTTGGACGATGTAGAGCATTGGCATCCACACCACCGGTCAGCACTTTACCAGAAGCCGGAACAACGGTGTTATATGCACGGGCAAGGCGGGTTATGGAATCCAACAGGATAATAACGTCTTTTTTATGTTCAACCAGACGTTTTGCTTTTTCGATGACCATTTCAGCCACTTGAACGTGGCGGGAAGCAGGCTCATCAAAAGTAGAAGCGATAACTTCACCTTTTACCAGGCGCTGCATTTCGGTCACTTCTTCTGGACGCTCATCGATCAGCAATACCATCAATACGCAGTCTGGATAGTTATGTGCAATGTTCGCCGCAATGTTTTGCAGCAACATGGTTTTACCCGCTTTTGGTGGTGCAACAATCAGACCACGCTGACCACGACCGATAGGTGCAGCCAAATCCAGAACTCGGGCTGTCAGGTCTTCTGTAGAACCATTACCACGCTCCATGCGCAAACGGTTATTAGCATGAAGTGGGGTGAGGTTTTCAAACAGGATCTTGCTGCGGGCATTTTCTGGCTTATCAAAGTTAACTTCATTAACTTTTAACAGGGCAAAATAACGTTCACCTTCTTTTGGTGGGCGGATTTTACCTGAAATGGTGTCACCGGTACGGAGGTTAAAGCGGCGGATTTGACTAGGAGAAACGTAGATATCATCGGGGCCTGCAAGGTAGGAGCTGTCTGCGGAGCGGAGGAAACCGAATCCATCCTGCAATATCTCCAGCACACCATCTCCGAAAATATCCTCTCCGCTCTTCGCATGCTGTTTGAGGATAGAGAAAATAATGTCTTGCTTGCGCATACGAGCCAGATTTTCCAGCCCCATATTTTCGCCGAGAGTAATTAACTCTGATACCGGCGTATTTTTTAATTCGGTAAGATTCATAATGGTGGGTTCTTTAACTCGGGGTATATCTCGAACTATGAACGTGAATGGTATGGCAGCGTTATCGGTGCCTGTTTATTTGTACCCAAAACAAATACAACCTTTTAACATATAAATTTATATTACAAGGTAATAGTCTGAAGTACTCTAATTGATTTCAAAATAAGGCTAACAAACTGTGAATGCACGGCTGAGATGGTAATAACAAAATGTGATTAAGTTCAGAACTAAAAACTATCTCAGTGAAAAGCTATCTCAGCGTAAGTACCGTTTCAACAAATACTGTTTTAGCAAATATTATCTCAGCAAAAGAGGTTCAGTAAAAGAAGGCTTCAACATAGACGCTGGAACGAAAACATCATTGGGATGTTAGCATAAAGACGTCTTCAGCATCAGGCTATATACTGAATGACTCACTATATATGCTTTTAGATACTATATGCTTTTAGATACTGTACTAAATACGATATGCCATCAGATATTTCAAGGTGTCAGAGATAACAGATTTATCAGACACTACAGATTGTTTAGTATGTAACATGTCCGTTGTCAATTATTCATGCAGATGATGAAAATTTTTCTATGCATGTTCCATATAAGCACGTGGTCGCTAACTTACCATGCTTCGTAGCGGACGTCTAGCTGTCAGTAAGATAAATCACCTTATCCGCTAAACGTCCTTAATTACTGTGAGCAAACTCTAAGTTAGAGGTATGGCTCCAAAAATTCTTTCAGTTGAGTTTTTGACAAAGCTCCCACTTTTACTGCTACTTTCTCACCGTCTTTAAACAGAATCAGTGTCGGGATGCCACGGATACCAAATTTTGGTGCGGTTTCAGTGTGATCATCAACATTCAGTTTAGCAACCGTCAGCTTACCTGCATATTCTGCCGCGATTTCATCCAGAATAGGAGCGACCATTTTGCAAGGACCACACCACTCTGCCCAAAAATCAACCAGAACAATACCTTCTGATTGCAGTTTATCTTCATTAAAGTCACTGTCTGCCAGATGAATAACGCCAGCACTCACAATCTTTTCACTCATTAATTGGACTCCAAAGTAAAATCTTTTAGGTTATCAGTCTACATTAACCAACATAAGGTGTCTTTATTTCAGCGGATACACTTTCTTAAAGCAATAGTTAGCTGATATTCTACCACACTATGAGCAAAACACATTTGACAGAAAAGAAGTTTTCCGACTTCGCATTGCACCCCAAGGTCATTGAAGCCCTTGATAAAAAGGGCTTTTCAAACTGTACGCCAATACAGGCGCTAACATTGCCTTTTACTGTCGAAGGCCAGGATGTTGCGGGGCAAGCACAAACAGGAACGGGTAAGACGCTGGCATTTCTGACGTCTACTTTTCATTATTTACTCAGCCACCCCGCTGCGGCGGATCATAAAACCAATCAGCCACGTGCGCTGATTATGGCTCCGACCCGCGAACTGGCTGTCCAGATTTATTCTGATGCAGAAGAACTGGCTGAAGCCACCGGGCTAAAAATGGGGCTTGCTTATGGCGGAGATGGCTATGATAAGCAGTTAAAAGTACTGGAAGCCGGTGTTGATATCATCATTGGTACTACAGGCCGCCTGATTGATTATGCTAAGCAGGGATATATTAATCTCAGCGCTATTCAGGTTGTTGTACTGGATGAAGCGGATCGGATGTATGACCTTGGTTTTATCAAGGATATCCGCTGGCTATTCCGTCGTATTCCTTCTGCGACTGAGCGTATGACGCTGCTGTTTTCCGCTACACTCTCTTATCGGGTACGTGAGTTAGCTTTTGAGCAGATGAACAATCCTGAGTATGTGGAAGTCGAACCATTACAGAAAACAGGGCACCGTATTAAGGAAGAACTGTTTTATCCTTCCAATGAAGAGAAAATGAGCCTGTTACAGACCCTGTTGGAAGAAGAGTGGCCCGACCGCTGTATTATTTTTGCTAATACCAAACATCGCTGTGAAGATATCTGGGCGCATCTGGCTGCCGATGGTCATCGTGTCGGCCTGCTGACCGGTGATGTCGCACAGAAAAAACGCCTGCGCATACTGGAAGAGTTCAGTCTGGGAAATGTGGATATTCTGGTTGCTACTGATGTTGCTGCACGCGGGCTGCATATTCCATCAGTAACACACGTATTTAACTATGATTTGCCGGATGACTGTGAAGACTACGTCCATCGCATTGGCCGAACCGGCCGGGCAGGCGAAAGTGGTCATTCAATCAGTCTGGCCTGTGAAGAGTATGCGCTGAATCTGCCGGCTATTGAAGAATATATTCAGCACCAGATCCCTGTAAGCAAATATAACAGTGATGCATTGCTGAAAGATTTACCAGTGCCCAAACGCCGTAACCGTTCGCGCTCAGGGGGACATCCACGCCGCACTAATATGCCACGCCGTGGAAACACTGTTCGTAATCGTAAACGCAATCCGTAAACGTTCAGGCTGATTAACGTAATTCTGGAATAACAAAATGCTGAGTTCTTCTTCGCTCTATGCCGCTATCGATTTAGGCTCAAACAGCTTTCATATGCTGGTTGTCCGCAGAGTATCCGATAGTATTCAGGTGGTTGCCCGAATCAAGCGTAAGGTCAGGCTGGCCGCTGGATTAGATAAAAATAACCACTTGTCACAACAGGCAATGGAACGAGGATGGCAATGCCTTCGCCTTTTTGCGGAATATTTGCAGGATATTCCTGCTCCACAGATCCGCGTTGTCGCAACAGCTACACTGCGACTTGCTGAAAATTCCGGTGAGTTTGTCGGGAAAGCCTCTGAAATCTTAGGTTCCCCGGTCAAAGTTATCCGAGGGGAAGAAGAAGCCCGGCTGATTTATCAGGGCGTTGCTCACACCACAGGCGGTCCGGAGGAGCGTCTGGTGGTGGATATTGGCGGGGGCAGTACAGAGCTGGTTACAGGTACAGGCGCAAATGCCACACAGTTATTCAGCCTTGAGATGGGTTGTGTTACCTGGCTCGAACGTTATTTCAATGATCGCAGCCTGACAGAAGAAAACTTTGCTAAAGCAGAAGCGGCAGCTCACCAGATCCTTGCTCCGATCACCACGACACTGCTGAAACAGGGCTGGCAGATTTGTGTCGGAGCATCCGGCACCGTTCAGGCGCTTCAGGAGATAATGATTGCTCAGGGCATGGATGAACTTATCACTCTGCCCAAACTGCAACAACTCAAATCTAAGGCGATTGAATGCGGGAAGCTGGAAGAGCTGGAAATAAATGGCCTGACTCTGGAGCGGGCACTGGTTTTTCCAAGTGGCCTCGCAATCCTGATTGCTATCTTTCAGGCATTAGAAATTGAGAGCATGATTCTGGCAGGAGGCGCGTTGCGGGAAGGTCTGGTTTACGGAATGCTGGAATTACCTGTCGAGCAGGATGTCCGGGCCAGAACCCTACAGAATATTCAGCAGCGTTTTCAGATTGATGCAGAACAGGCACTGCGCGTCAGACAACTGGCAGAACATTTCTTTCAGCAAGTTGCTAAAACATGGGAACTGGATGAGCGATGCCGGGAACTGTTAGTCAGTGTTTGTTTGCTGCATGAAATCGGCCTGTGTATCGATTTCCGTCAGGGGCCGGCCCATTCTGCTTATCTGATTAGTCATTTAGATCTACCCGGTTACACCCCTGCTCAAAAACGCCTGCTAGCGACATTATTGCAAAATCAGAGCGGAGCTATCGATTTAGCATCACTGAATCAGCAAAATGCCTTACCGGCACAGCTGGCACTGAGATTGTGTCGTTTACTGCGTCTCGCCATTATTTTCGCCAGCCGACGGCAGGATGACTCTTTGTCTGCTCTGCGTTTACAGGCTGAAAATGAAACGCTTACCATCACTCTTCCATATCAGTGGCAAGCCCAGCATCCTCTCAGGGCTGAAATTCTGCATCAGGAAAGTACATGGCAACATTATGTCCACTGGCCACTTTTTATTGAAGAGCAGAGCAACACTCATTTGGGATAAACCCGGCACCTTATAAAAAAATGAATCCCTCACCCCAGATACATACCTGAAAATACAGCTGGGGTGAGGGGTTACAGCAGGTTTTCCTGACGAGATCAATCACCACCCGTTTTCTGCCCAAGGCCAAAACGGGATTTGATATCAGCAAGACGTGACTGCCCCCGTTTCATGCGTTCTTCTGCACTGACCACTTTCTTGCCTTGCGGCCAGTCCAGATCATCCTGAGGCAGCTCTAACAGAAACCGACTCGGTTCCGGGCGTATTAGTTCCCCGTACTGACGGCGCTCTTTACTCAGGGTGAGAAAGAGTTCACGCTGGGCGCGGGTAATACCGACATACGCCAAACGTCGTTCTTCCTCAATATTATCTTCATCAATACTGCTCTGATGTGGCAATAATCCCTCTTCCATACCCACCATAAAAACATAAGGGAATTCTAGCCCTTTGGAAGCATGTAGCGTCATAAGCTGTACCTGATCCGACTCCTCACTTTCCTCTCCGCGTTCCAGCATATCCCTCAGAGTGAAGCGGGCTACAACCTGAGAAAGTGTCATCGGTTCATTCAGATCATCCCCTTCGAACATCTCACTCATCCAGGTGAAAAGCTGGTTAACATTTTTCATCCTCATTTCAGCCGCTTTAGGGCTGGGGGATGTTTCATATAACCAACTTTCGTAATCCATGCTATGCAATAAATCCCTTACCGCTAACAGTGGCTCACGCTCTGCCTGACGTGAAATTTCATTCATCCAGTGGGTAAAGCGCTGTAAGGCTGCCAATCCACGGCCAGAGAGATTTTGCTCCAGACCAAGATCGAAACTGGCATGGTACAGACTTTTGTTACGCTGCTTGGCCCATTCGCCTAGCTTCTGAACCGTCACCGCACCTATTTCTCTACGCGGTGTATTGACAACCCTTAGAAAAGCGCTGTCATCATCAGGATTAGTCAGTACGCGCAGATAAGAAAGTAAATCCTTAATTTCCGGCCGGGAAAAAAACGAAGTTCCGCCAGAAATACGATACGGAATACGGCTTTGCATCAGCATCTTTTCAAAAATGCGGGATTGATGATTACCGCGATACAGGATTGCGTAATCCTTATAATCGGTTTTATTGATAAAGTGATGTGCGATCAACTCACCTACTACACGTTCAGCTTCATGATCTTCATTATTGGCTTCGATCACACGAAGAGGATCACCATAACCCAATTCAGAAAAAAGTTTTTTCTCAAATACATGGGGATTATTTGCAATCAGGATATTTGCCGATTTCAGTATTCTCCCTGATGAGCGGTAATTCTGCTCCAGCTTGATCACATTAAGCTGAGGAAAATCTTCTTTTAACAGGATCAGGTTTTGTGGACGGGCACCGCGCCAGGAATAAATTGACTGATCATCATCACCAACCACCGTAAAACGTGCCCGGTTGCCAACCAATAATTTTACCAGCTGATACTGGCTGGTGTTGGTGTCCTGATATTCATCCACCAGCAGATAACGAATTCTATTCTGCCAGCGCTCTCTGACTTCTTCATCCCGCATTAACAGTAACGTTGGTTTAGTGATCAGATCATCAAAGTCGAGCACATTACAACTATTCAAGTGTAAATCATAACGCCGATAACACTCAGCAAAGTGATGTTCCTGTTCTGAGCGAGCCTGCCTGATTACCTGTTCCGGAGGCATCAGATCATTTTTCCAGCCAGAAATACTTGAGATCAGTTTTTGTAATAGATCTTTGTCTTCCTCCAGTAAATCCGCCGTCAAATCTTTCAGCAAGGCCATTTGATCCTGATCGTCGAACAAAGAGAAATTACTCTTCATGCCCAACGCTTTGTATTCACGCTTAATGATTTCCAGCCCCAGCGTATGAAAAGTGGAAATCATCAGACCTCTGGTTTCCTTGCGTCCCAATGTCTGTGCCACACGTTCTTTCATTTCGCGTGCCGCTTTGTTAGTAAAGGTCACAGCCGCAATATGGCGGGCTTGATAACCGCAGGCACGTATCAGATGGGCTATCTTATTGGTGATAACTCTGGTCTTACCGGAGCCTGCACCTGCCAGAACCAGACAAGGTCCTGTCACAAATTCAACCGCTTGTTGTTGGCTGGGATTTAATCGCATACTGTTTTGAAAGTTATATCAGGATGAAAAAAGTAAGGAACGAAATTGTAGCAGAAAGCCGTGTAATAAGGCGTTTTTCTTCACCAGTCAGGCCACTACGATGATTTATTCTTGAGTGAATCTAATATTCAACAATCAAAAATAATTATTTTATAAATCTTAAAACCCCTAATCCGTAATAAATTGACTACTTTTCTATATGTAATAAATAACAATGTCATAAAACCTGTCAGAGAGGATGCAATATGTTACGCAAAACTGGTTTTTTCTTTGATGAAATCTGCTTCTGGCACAATTCCGGCATACAGCATGTTGTTATGCTTCCTGTTGGAGGATGGATACAACCTCCTTCTGGGTCGGGACATGCTGAATCACCAGAAACCAAACGCAGAATGAAAAATTTAATGGATGTTTCTGGTTTAAGCCGATCATTGCAGCTATCAGGCGCTGACCCTATTGATGAAGCGACCTTAAAGCTCATCCACCCAGCAGAGTATTTACAGCGTTTTAATTCTATGAGCGATAATGGAACCGGTTTGCTTGGGCATGCAGCACCTGTGGGGTCTGACAGCTATGAGATAGCTAAACTGTCTGCCGGACTAACCTGTGCCGCAGTAGAGGCCGTCCTGCATGGTGAACTCGATAACGCCTATAGCCTTTCCCGCCCTCCCGGACACCATTGCCTGCCAGATCAAGCAATGGGTTTTTGTTATTTAGCCAATATTCCCCTCGCCATTGAACGAGCCAAAAAGCAGTTTGGGCTTGGGCGGGTTGCAGTCGTTGACTGGGATGTTCACCACGGTAACGGAACACAACATATCTTTTGGGAACGTGATGACGTTTTAACGATTTCCCTGCATCAGGATGGTTGCTATCCCGAAGGTTATAGTGGAGAAGACGATATCGGTGCAGGTAAAGGAGAAGGTTTCAATATCAATATTCCATTGATGGCCGGAGCCGGACACAACAGCTATATGCATGCCATGGATCAAATCGTCCTGCCGGCACTATACCGTTACCAGCCTGAGTTGATTATTGTCGCCAGTGGCTATGATGCCAATGCCATGGACCCGCTGGCTCGAATGCAATTACACAGTGACAGCTTCCGGGAAATGACGCGCAAAATACAGCAGGCAGCAGATGAATTATGTGATGGTAAGCTGGTTGTTGTCCATGAAGGTGGTTATTCAGAACTCTATGTGCCTTTCTGTGGTCTGGCTGTGCTGGAAGAATTAAGCGGCGTTCGCACGGAAGTTCAGGATCCTTTACTGGAAATGGTCCAGAGACAGCAGCCAAGAGAACATTTTGACACATTCCAGCGTCAAGAGATTGATGCACTGAAACTGAGATTTCATTTGTAGCCCGACCGGGGAAAACAGTATGCCCGATACATCGTATCGGGCATAGCATCATTATCCGCCAACAGCAATGCGTTTCATATCAGTCATATAACCACGCAAAGTCCGGCCTATAGTTTCAATAGGGTGGTTACGAATCGCATCGTTAACATCACGCAACTGAGCATTATCGATACCATTATCAGCAACAGCTTTACCTAAATCCCCAGCCTGTAAAGATGACATGAATTCTTTCTGCAACAGAGGTACTGCCACATAAGAGAACAGGTAGTTACCGTATTCAGCCGTATCAGAGATGACGACGTTCATTTCGTAGAGACGTTTACGGGCAATTGTATTCGCAATCAATGGCAATTCATGCAGTGATTCATAATAAGCAGACTCTTCGATGATGCCTGAATCCACCATGGTTTCAAATGCCAGCTCAACCCCGGCTTTAACCATGGCAATCATTAATACACCATGATCAAAGTATTCCTGCTCGCTGATATGACCACTGTAATCAGGGTAGTTTTCAAATGGTGTCTGACCGGTTTCAGCTCTCCAGTTCAACAAATCCTTATCATCATTCGCCCAATCCGCCATCATGCCTGAAGAGAACTGGCCGGAAATAATATCGTCCATATGTTTCTGGAATAACGGAGTCAGAATGGCTTTCAATTGTTCCGAAAGCGCATAAGCCCTCAGTTTTGCCGGATTGGAAAGCCTGTCCATCATCAGCGTAATCCCACCCTGTTTCAGGGCTTCAGTGATAGTTTCCCAGCCAAACTGGATAAGTTTACCGGCATAGCCCGGCTCCACGCCATCAGCCACCAGCTTGTCATAACACAGCAGAGAACCTGCCTGTAACATGCCGCACAGAATGGTTTGCTCACCCATCAAATCAGATTTTACTTCTGCTACAAATGAGGATTCCAGAACGCCTGCCCGATGGCCACCGGTTGCTGCTGCCCATGCTTTCGCGATTGCCATACCTTCGCCTTTTGCATCGTTTTCCGGATGTACAGCAAGCAGAGTCGGAACACCAAAACCACGTTTATATTCTTCACGTACTTCCGTTCCCGGACACTTCGGAGCAACCATCACAACAGTAATATCTTTGCGAACCTGTTCACCCACTTCGACAATATTAAAACCGTGGGAATACCCCAGCGCAGCGCCTTCTTTCATCAATGGCTGAACAGCCTGAACAACGGCAGAGTGTTGTTTGTCCGGCGTCAGGTTAATAACCAAATCAGCCTGTGGGATCAGCTCTTCATATGTACCGACTCTGAAACCATTTTCAGTTGCCTTGCGCCACGAAGCCCGTTTTTCTTCAATGGCTTCTTTACGCAGGGCATAGGCAATATCCAGACCGGAATCACGCATATTAAGCCCCTGATTCAGGCCTTGTGCACCACACCCGACAATCACCACTTTCTTGCCTTTTAAATACCCTGCCTCGTCAGCAAATTCTTCTCTTGCCATAAAACGGCATTTGCCCAGCTGCGCCAACTGCTGGCGTAAATTCAATGTATCAAAATAGTTAGCCATGGTGACTCCGATATAATTAGGTGTGATGTTGTTTGCATTCAGCCAATATATGCCATGAAAGACATTGCTTAAATTGATATATTGACAAGACTATATTGCAGTTTACGCAACATATCTTTTTTGAGACAATTTGCAGAAAAAACTTTCAGCAGAAGGCACTGAAACGATGGATCTACGTGATTTAAAATTGTTTTTACATCTTGCAGAAAGTTGTCATTTTGGCCGCACGGCTAAAGCAATGCATGTCAGCCCTTCTACGCTTTCACGCCAAATTCAGCGTATTGAAGATCAATTGGCTCATCCACTGTTCCTCCGGGATAACCGGACAGTAAAACTCACCACTGCGGGCGAACAGCTAAAACAATTTGCCCAGCATACATTATTACAATATCAGCAACTGCTTCACTCGCTGAATCACCAAAGCCCGTCATTAACGGGAGAATTACGCCTTTTCTGTTCAGTGACAGCCGCTTATAGCCACCTTCCTCAGGTTCTGGATAAGTTTCGGGCTGAGCACCCTTTGGTGGAGATCAAACTGACAACAGGCGATGCCGCCGATGCCGTTGATAAAGTTCAATCAGAAGAAGCGGATTTAGGTATTGCAGGTAAACCTGAGAAACTGCCTGATAACATCAGTTTTACCAAGATTGGCGAAATCCCGCTAGTTCTGATCGCCCCGGCTTTACCTTGTGCGGTAAGATCACTAGCCACACAGGAGCAGCCTGACTGGAATGAGATCCCGTTTATTCTGCCCGAACACGGCCCTTCCCGTAAACGCATCGAACTTTGGTTCCGTCGCCACAAAATTAATCACCCACAAATTTATGCGACAGTTTCAGGCCATGAAGCCATTGTATCGATGGTTGCTTTAGGTTGCGGTATCGCTCTCATTCCTGCGGTTGTCGTTGAAAACAGCCCGGAACCGGTACGCAGCCGTATATCGCTGCTAGAAAATATTTCACTGGTTGAACCATTTGAATTGGGGGTTTGTACCCTAAGCAAGCGGCTGAATGAACCGTTGATAAAAGCATTTTGGCGGTTGCTATCGTCTGATAGCTATTCATCAAGCATTGGATGATGATAAGGACAGAAGAAATTTCATCATTAAACTAATAGCGCCTGTTATGGCGCTATCTTCGTTTCCTACAGGCCTGAGTATTTCTATCTCAATAGCAAATTAAACGAAGGATTATTCGTCTCATCATGATATTCGTAGCCTAACTCATCCAGATGTCGGTCAAAACAGAGTTCTTCCTCTGAAAGTTCAAAAGCCGTCAATACTCGCCCATAATCCGTGCCATGACTACGATAATGAAACAACGTAATATTCCAGTGCGCTCCTAATGTCTGTAAAAATTTCAGCAAAGCGCCCGGCGATTCAGGGAAAGCAAAGCTGAATAAGCGCTCCTGCAACGGCTTTGATGGCCTGCCACCAATCATATAGCGGACATGTAGTTTCGCCATTTCATCATCGGTCAAATCAGCGACCTGATAACCTGCTGCTTTTAACTCTTCAATAATTTCAATACGTTCCGCATTTCCACGGTTCAGTCTGATACCGACAAAAACGCAGGCTTTATTTGGTTCGGCAGAATCCGAATAACGATAACTGAATTCTGTCACAAAGCGGCTTCCCAACATCTGACAAAATGTCAGGAAACTGCCTTTCTGTTCAGGAATAGTGACCGCCAGCAAAGCCTCACGCTGCTCTCCCAGTTCACAACGCTCTGAAACATAACGCAAACCATGGAAGTTTACATTCGCACCAGAAAGAATATGCGCGAGCCTCTCTCCCTTGATCTGATGCTGCTGGACGTATTTCTTCAATCCTGCCAGTGCCAGAGCACCAGAGGGTTCAGCAATGGCACGCACGTCCTCAAAAATATCTTTCACAGCAGCACAAATAGCATCGCTATCAACGGTAATGACATCATCAACATATTTCTGACAAAGGCGGAATGTTTCATCCCCAATACGCTTGACGGCGACACCTTCCGCAAATAAACCAACTCTCGGTAAATCGACTGGGTGCCCGGCTTTCAGTGCGGCTTTCAGGCAGGCGGAATCCTCAGCTTCCACTCCAATAATTTTCATTTCCGGTACAAGCTGTTTAATCAGAACAGCAACACCTGCAATTAACCCGCCACCACCAACCGGAACAAAAATACGATCAAGGTGAACATCCTGCTGTAACAATTCCATTGCCAGAGTTGCCTGACCTGCAATGACAGCCGGGTGATCAAAAGGAGGGACAAAGGTATAACTGTGTTCCTTTGCCATTTCGATAGCTTTGGCTTTTGCTTCATCGAAGTTCGCACCATGCAACAGCACTTCTCCGCCCAGACTGCGCACAGCATCAACTTTAATATCGGCTGTCGCTACCGGCATCACAATAGTCGATCTGATGCCCACTTTACTGGCCGATAATGCAACGCCCTGTGCGTGATTGCCTGCTGATGCCGTAATAACTCCCCTGACTTTTTGTTCTTCCGTCAGGCTGGCAATCATCGCGTAAGCACCACGCAGTTTGAAACTGTGTACCAGCTGACGATCTTCTCGTTTAACCAAAATGGTGTTATTTAAACGAGCGGAGATTTTTTTCATTTCCTGTAATGGCGTAACCTGAGCAACGTCATAAACGGGCGCACTTAGGGCTGCTTTGAGATATTCCGCCCCTTTAGGTTCGGGATTAAGAGGATAAACTACCACGATTACCCTCCCAGTTTAGTCTTATCACGTACAGCCCCTTTATCAGCGCTGGTCGCTAGCGAAGCATAAGCACGCAGGGCAAAAGAAACCTGACGCTCCCGGAATTTGGGTGTCCATGCTTTATCGCCACGGGATAATTCTTTCTGTACCCGCTCGGCAAGCTCTTTTTCACTGACATCCAACTGAATTTTGCGGTTTGGAATATCAATGTCGATGATATCGCCATCATGTACCAAACCAATTAAACCGCCATTAGCAGCTTCAGGAGAGACATGGCCGATTGACAATCCCGATGTGCCCCCCGAGAAACGTCCATCCGTAATCAAAGCACAACTTTTACCTAATCCCATTGATTTCAGGTAGGTCGTCGGATAAAGCATCTCCTGCATACCCGGGCCACCTTTCGGGCCTTCATAACGAATGACAACCACATCACCTGCTACGACTTTTCCTCCCAGAATCGCATCTACGGCATCTTCCTGGCTTTCATAAACTTTAGCCGGGCCACGGAAAGTCAGAATACTTTCATCCACTCCTGCGGTTTTCACAATGCAGCCATCCACAGCAATGTTACCGGACAGCACTGCAAGCCCCCCATCCTGACTGTAGGCATAGGAAAGTTCACGAATACAGCCTTCTTTCCGGTCTGTATCCAAAGATGGCCAACGACAGTTCTGAGAAAAAGCCTGCGTAGTTCTAATACCTGCCGGGCCCGCTGCATACATGCTTTTTACAGCTTCATCGGCGGTTTGCATAACATCATACTGGGCCAGCGTTTGTGGTAAATCTAAACCCAGAATATTCTTCACATGGCGATGCAAAAGCCCTGCCCGATCCAGTTCACCGAGAATACCAATCACACCACCAGCACGATGCACATCTTCCATGTGATATTTTTGGGTGCTTGGTGCCACCTTACACAAATGGGGAACCTGACGAGACAGACGATCAATATCTGTCATGGTGAAATCAACCTCTCCCTCCTGCGCTGCGGCTAATAAATGCAGCACAGTGTTTGTCGATCCACCCATTGCAATATCCAGCGTCATGGCATTCTCAAATGCAGCTTTAGTCGCAATATTACGTGGCAACGCACTGTCGTCATTTTGCTCGTAGTAACGTTTAGTCAGTTCAACAATGCGCTTACCCGCGTTGAGAAACAGAGTCTTGCGATCGGCATGTGTAGCAAGTAATGAACCATTTCCCGGCTGAGAAAGCCCCAAGGCTTCCGTCAGGCAGTTCATTGAATTCGCGGTAAACATACCGGAACAGGAGCCACAAGTCGGGCAGGCAGAACGTTCAATCTGATCACTTTGTTCATCGCTGATATTCGGATTAGCTCCCTGAATCATGGCATCGACCAGATCCAACTTGATGATTTGATCCGATAACCGTGTTTTTCCTGCTTCCATCGGGCCGCCAGAAACGAAAATAACCGGAATATTCAGGCGCAGAGATGCCATCAGCATACCGGGGGTGATCTTATCGCAGTTCGAAATACACACCATTGCATCCGCACAATGTGCATTCACCATATATTCCACAGAATCCGCAATCAGCTCACGGGATGGCAATGAATACAGCATTCCGCCATGCCCCATTGCGATACCATCATCAACGGCAATGGTGTTAAATTCCTTTGCAACACCTCCTGAAGCCTCAATCTGCTCTGCCACCAGCTTGCCCAAATCCCGCAAATGAACATGCCCGGGTACGAATTGAGTAAATGAATTCACAACAGCAATGATAGGTTTTCCAAAATCCTCATCAGTCATCCCCGTCGCACGCCATAAAGCTCGTGCTCCTGCCATATTACGGCCATGGGTTGTTGTAGCAGAACGATATTTAGGCATTATTTTTCACTCCCATATCTGTCTAATATTGATAGCATCTGAAAACAGGCGGGGAACGAGCCGCCTGTTAGTTTTTTATTTTTTTATTAAGGATTCACAGGGTCTAACCAACCCCATTTATCTTCTGTCGTGCCATCAAATAAGCCAAAGAATGTATTTTGGATCTTTTTGGTAACTGGCCCGCACCGGCCAATCCCGACCTGAATACCATCTACACTACGAACCGGAGTGATTTCTGCGGCTGTACCCGTCATAAAAACTTCATCAGCCAGATAAAGTGATTCGCGGGAAAGAGTCTGTTCACGCACTTCCAGACCGAGATCCTGTGCCAGTCTGATGATAGCGTCCCGAGTGATCCCCGGTAGGGCAGAAGAAGAAAATGGCGGTGTGAACAAGATACCATTTTTTACTTCGAATAAATTTTCACCTGCGCCTTCTGAAATATAACCATGAACATCCAGAGCAATACCTTCCTGATAGCCATGACGCCGTGCCTCACTCCCCACCAGCAAAGAAGACAAATAATTTCCGCCCGCTTTTGCCGCTGTCGGGATAGTGTTGGCTGCTATGCGATTCCACGAAGAAACCATTGCATCAATCCCCTGATCCAGTGCTTCTTCACCGAGATAGGCTCCCCACGGGAAAGCAGCAATGATGACATCGGTTTGATAACCTTCGGGAGGATTAACTCCCATACCCACATCACCAATAAAAACTAATGGACGAATGTAAGCGCTGACTACTTTATTTTTGCGAAGTGTTGCACGACAAGCTTCCATTAACTCATCAACACTCTGGCTCACTGGCATACGGTAAATTTTGGCTGAATCACGTAAACGCTGCATATGCTCTCGGTGGCGAAAAACAACTGGCCCTTTATGGGAGTTATAACAACGAATACCTTCAAAGACTGATGTTCCATAATGCAAGGCATGGGACATAACGTGTACTTTTGCATCTGCCCAAGGAACCATTTCGCCATTGAACCAAATATAATCAGCTTGCTTTGTCATTATTTTGTTTCCTTTCCATCGCGCACTATGCGCTTATCAATTGTGATTTCTTATGTTGTATCTCAACACCGGCAACATCAACCAGCTTGACCAACTGAGCAAAAAGTAAATTTACAGGACGCTGGCTGGCAACAGTGAGTTCAATACATACACTATCACTATCTATTGAATGATCCATATTCAATGCGCATATCTGAAAACCCCTATGACGGGTAACCCTCAGAATTCTTTCAAGAATTTCAGGACAAAATCGAGCCTGAATAGCAAGTTGATGTTGCATCATAATAACTTCTCCAACATATTTGCATTGCTTGCGCCGGGTGGAACCAATGGCCAAACATTTTCAAATTCATCAATCGATACATGTAACAAATAAGGGCCTTCACTATTGAACAAGGCATCCAATGCAGCATTTATCTGTGATTTTTCAGTAATATGCTGACCCGGAATATCAAACGCTTTTGCTAAGGTAATAAAGTCTGGATTATCAGTCAGGATTGTTTCGCTATAACGGCGGTCAAAAAATAACTCCTGCCACTGTTTTACCATTCCCAAACGCTGGTTATCCAATAAAACCATCTTGATCGGCAGTTTCTTGCGTTTAATCGTCCCCAGCTCCTGAACATTCATCATGAAAGAACCATCACCAGATATACAAATAACCATATCGTCCGGGCGAACCATCTGTGCTCCAATTGCAGCAGGAATACCAAAACCCATCGTTCCCAGTCCACTGGAAGTAATAAAATTTTCCGGTCTGTCAAACGTCATATGCTGAGCTGTCCACATCTGGTGCTGCCCAACATCGGTGGTGATAACAGTATTAGGTGGCTTGCGATCAGATATCAGTTTCAATAGGGCTGGGGCATAAATTTTTTCGCCCTGATAGTCATAACGCCATGCATGTATTTCTTTTAACTGCTTAACTTCTTGTTGCCATGCTTCGATCGATAAAGGCTGCTGTAGGTAAGGTAATAATGTTTTTAAATTACCTTTTAATGAAATATGTGCCTGACGTAATTTATTTAATTCAGCCGGATCAATATCTATATGGATGACTTTGGCATGGGGGGCAAAGGTATCTAATTTTCCTGTCACACGGTCGTCAAAACGCGCTCCAACAGCAATGAGCAAATCGCAGGACTGAACAGCTAAGTTAGCCACCTTTGTTCCGTGCATTCCTAACATACCCAAATAACATTCATGTTGGGCATCTGCAGCCCCTAATCCTTTGAGGGTAGAAACGACCGGGATCCCCGTCTCTTCCACCAGACGACGTAATTCAGGTACTGCGCCAGCTATTCCAACCCCTCCTCCTACATATAAAACAGGTTTTTGAGAATAAACCATCATATTGCGGGCTTGTTTCAGTGCGTTCTCAGGAAGAGGAGATGGGGTAACAGCAGGACTCAAATAAGGTGTAAAATCCCCCTGTTTTAACTGAATATCTTTTGGTAAATCAATCAGAACAGGCCCGGGGCGGCCTTCCATAGCAATGGAAAAAGCTTCCGCCATAATTTGAGGTAATTTTTCCAGCGACTCCACCAGAAAACTGTGTTTAGTACAGGCAAGAGAAAGCCCCAACATATCGATTTCCTGAAAAGCATCGGTACCGATAACTTCAGAACTTACCTGACCGGTAATGGCAACCACAGGTACAGAATCCAATAGCGCATCAGCCAGCCCTGTGATTAAGTTTGTTGCTCCTGGTCCCGATGTGGCAATACAAACTCCCGGTTTATCGCTTGCCCTTGCATAACCAATGGCTGCCATTACCGCCCCTTGTTCGTGGCGGCATAGTAAATGTTCAATACCACCATCATACAAAGCATCATACACTGGCATAATGGCTCCGCCGGGGTAACCGAAAACTTTCTCCACTCCCTGTGTCCGTAGTGCCTGTACAACCCATTGCGCCCCATTCATAGCCATCCTCCTATCGGTATTTACTCTGTCAGTGGCTTCTTGTGATGTTGTTTTATGTTTATTTATAAGTGCTAAAAAAAACCCCCGCTCTATTTTTTAGGGCGGGGGTCTTTGTGAAATCTGGCTGTATTTTATGTCTACGCCTTCCTTCGTCCAAGTGCGCCCCCGCACGGTAGAATAATCACTACCACGCTAATAATTAGGCTAATCACAAGAACATATTTCTTCATAAAAGTGCGTTCATACTCTTTATAGGCTCGACATATATTTTAGAATTATCACTTTCTATT
>NZ_CAWQMW010000131.1:0-38404 GCF_963895965.1 Xenorhabdus sp. PB30.3
ATTAAAGAATATAATAAAAATTATCCTCAAGGAGAATGGGGTAATAAAAATATTTTCATTTATGATGTATCACCATCTATTAATAGTGGATACAGCTATTTTATTGAACATAATGGCCTGATTTATGAAATTCTTATAGGTACTGATATCTATAGTGAAATTGCCCGAATGGCATTCTCCTACGTATTGCAACAATTAGAGCCTGCTAGACTGAATGCTTATCCCTCCGAAAACACAGCATTATGATTTTTATCTAGCATCGCAATAAGGTCTTTAAGCAATAATGTGTAAATATTAAAAAAGGGAGTCAAATGCTCCCTTATAGCTAAATTTAATACTGAATTACTGGCCTGCTTTCAGTTTCTGGAAATAGTCTTCATACAGGACATTGGCATTACCAACATCACTCTGCCATTCCCCTTTCTGGATCACCGCTTCATCAGGATACAGTGACTTATCCCCTGATACAGAAGCTGGCAACAATTTTTTCGCAGCCAGATTTGGTGTCGGATAACCGATGGTTTCTGCAACTTGGGCCGCAATCTCTGGACGCAGCAGGAAGTCAATCAGCTTCATCGCACCTTCGACATTTTTGGCATTTGCCGGAATAGCCAGACTATCCATCCAGAAAATTCCGCCTTCTTTCGGCCAGATAATATCGATAGGCGTTCCCGCCTGACGGGCAACATAAGCAGAACCTGTCCACATCATGCCGACATCAACTTCACCTTCCATAAATGGATTAGCAGGGTTATCTGAATTGAATGCCAGTACATTTGGCATCAGCTTTCTCAGTTCCTGATACGCTGCCTCAATTTCTTTCGGATCGGTCGTATTGCCGGAATACCCCAGCTTCAGCAACGCCATCTGAAAGACTTCACGGGCATCATCAGTCAATACCAAACTGTTTTTGTACTCAGGCTTCCAGAACTCAGCCCAAGAAGTCAGAGTTTTTGGATCAATATTATCGCTGTTAACACCAATCGCTGTCGCACCCCAAATATAAGGAATGGAATATTCGTTTTTCGGGTCAAATGACTTATGCAGCAGATTAGGATCAAGATTATGGAAATTCCTGAGCTTACTGGTATCGATTTTTTGCAGCATCCCTTCTTTGCTCATCTTGGAGACAAAGTAAGTGGAGGGCACAACCAAATCATAAGCGCCGTCTTTATAAGTTTTCAGCTTGGTATACATGCTCTCATTGGATTCATAGGTGGAATAAATCACCTTGATTCCGGTTTCTTTAGTGAACTGGTTGAGCAAGCCAGGCGGAACGTATTCAGTCCAGTTATAAAAATAAAGTGTCTTGCCATCATTCTCGGCAGCAGCATTTACCGAACCAATGCTTAATGCCATCATCCCGGCGGCTAACAGATAGAACCACTTTTTCATGCTGTTTTTCATGTAGTGTTTCCCCGCAGTTGATGCGTTATTATCGCGTCATTCCCATATACAGCAGGCTCGATATAAACCTACCCCAAAAAACGGCTATTATAAAAGCGCCCTTACATGGGGTAAAGCCGCTTATCATGTGTAAGTCTGTGAATTGTACAATTAGATGGATTCAGTTGTACAATGAATAAAAACCATACATATAAAGTTAAGAAGGAACATCATGGATACATTTACTATTTCACAAACTCGTGAAAACTTAGCTGCTGTTATCGATAAAGCTGTAGCTGGTCAACCAGTGGAGATCACTCGACGTGGCAGAGAAGCGGCTGTAATTATTAGTAAAAAAGAATTTGAAGCACTTCAAAAAGCAAAATTGGATGCCGAATTTGCTGATATCGTCGGGCTATTCGATAAATCAAACAGAGAATTAACAGATCGATGATTAGGCACGTCACTCCAGATGAAGTCATTGCTCTTCATGATTACCTTTTACGTCGCTATGCAGGAGTACCCGGAATGAGCGATTCAGGCAGGGCTGATGCAATTGTCAGCCGGGTAATGAATCGAGAATTTTACGAAGGCATCACCGATATTTACGAACTCGCTGCAACATATTGGCTTGCTATTGCTCGTGGCTATATTTTTACGGATGGTAATAAGCGTACAGCACTGAACACCACAATGCTGTTTCTGAAACGTAATGGGGTAGAAGTTTATGACCACCCAGAATTAGTGGAGTTAACCGTGAAAGCGGCTAAAGGGGACTTTATACCTAAACAGCTGGCAGTAAAGCTCCGAGAATATTTCGAACCGAAGCTCAACGCTTAGAAAAGCGCAGCCCAATCTGACTGCGCTTAATTTAGATTACTTCTAAGACTTACCCGTGCGATCACGCATCACAAATTGGCTAATCAGTACCAACACCAGTGACAAAGCCAACAAAATAGCAGCTAATGCATTCACTTCCGGTGAAACACCTACTTTCACCATTGAGTAAATCTTAAGTGGCAGAATTTCATAACTCGGCCCTGTCACAAATGAAGAGACAACCACATCATCCATGGACAGAGTAAAGCTCAGTAACCATCCTGCCATAACTGCTGGCATCGCCAGTGGCAGAATAATCTTACGCAGAATCGTTAATTCACTTGCCCCCAAATCACGGGCAGCTTCCAGCATTTTGACATCAAAATCTTTTAGGCGGGAATAGACTGTCACTACCACAAACGGCAGGCAAAAAGTGATGTGCGAAAACAACAGTGACCAGAAGCCCAGTGAAACGCCCAGCAACATAAACAGCACCAGCAGCGAAATTGCCATCACAATATCCGGTGACATCATCACAACAAACAGCATCCCACTGACAAATTTTTTGCCACGGAACGAATAACGATACAGCGCAACTGCCGTTAATGAACCAATCAATGTAGCAAATGTTGCGGAGACTACAGCCATTGTCAGGGAGTGCCCCGCAGCTTGCAGCAGACTGTCGTTATTAAATAACAGACTGTACCATTCGGTTGTAAAACCCTGCCAGTTGATACCAAAGCGTGATTTGTTAAACGAACTTACCAACAGAATGATAATCGGGATATACAGGTAAGCGTAAACGATGGTCATGAAGCCACCGCGCAACAGGCGTCCGATCATTCCAGCTCCACCTTCTTGTTCAGCAGCTTAGCCGCACGATAGTAGACCCACAACATAATGCCCATTACCAACGTCAGACAGATACTGGTTGCCGCACCAAACGGCCAGTCTCGAATATTGAGGAACTGACTTTTAATGACGTTACCAATCAGCAGGTTTTTCGCACCACCCATCAAATCAGATACATAGAACAATCCCATTGCCGGCAGCAGAACTAAAAGACAACCAGCAACAATACCCGGCATCGTCAGTGGGATGATGATACGGATAAAAGTCTGCAACTTCCCTGCTCCCAAATCGCGAGCGGCTTCCAGACAGGGTTTATCCAGCTTTTCAATACTCGAATAAAGAGGCATCACCATAAATGGCAACAGAATATAAACCAGCCCTAACACCACTGCTTCCGGGGTATACATCAGGCGCAGCGGCTTCTCAATAATCCCTGTCCACAACAGAAAATCATTCATGTAGCCACGGGTGCTGAGGAACATCTTCAATCCATAAATACGGATTAGCGAGTTTGTCCAGAATGGCAGAATAAGCAGAAACAGCATCAGCGGACGCAGTTTTTTCGGCATCCGCGCCAGAAAAAAGGCAAACGGATAGCCGATAACCAGACAACACAGCGTTGCAATCACCGCCATATTCAGCGAGTGTATTAACACTTCTGCATATAGTGGGTCGAACAGGCGGCTATAGTTGTCCAGAGAGAATACCATCTGTACCAGATTGGCATCATCACGCGTCAGAAAGCTGGTGCCGATAATCATCAGATTCGGCAGAAAGACAAACATCATCAGCCAGGATACGATGCCTGTAATGACGATGTTCTGGAATAGTTTACGCGACTTCTTCATCGACCAGCACAACCTCCCAGCTTTCTACCCAAGTGACTGCGATCTTCTGGTTCAGGGAATGGTCAACATCCGGATCATCTTCGTTAAAGAATTCACTTACCATCACCATTTTGCCGTTTTCCATTTCGACCACGGAATCCAGCGTCATTCCCTTGTAGTTACGTTCGCGAACATAACCAATCAGGCCCGATACCTGCTCACCATTATTGATCTCTTCTACCCGCAGATCTTCCGGGCGCAACAGCACCTTCAATATTTGTCCGGCGGTTACTGGCAGAGCGGTGAAAATATCACACTCGTGGCCTTCCACATCAGCACGTATCCGCTGATCATCAATACGGTGTAATACTTTGGCGTCAAAGATATTAATTTCGCCGATAAAGCGGGCAACAAACAGATTTTTCGGCTCTTCGTAGATCTCGCGCGGAGAACCATCCTGTTCGATACGCCCATCGCGCATAACCACGATACGGTCAGACATGACCAGCGCTTCTTCCTGATCATGCGTGACGAAAATAAAAGTAATACCGAGTTTACGCTGGAGCGCTTTCAGCTCATTCTGCATCTGCTTACGCAGCTTATAATCGAGTGCTGACAGTGATTCATCCAGCAGCAGAACTTTGGGTTTATTCACAACCGCACGGGCTATCGCCACACGTTGCTGTTGACCACCGGAAAGCTGTGCGGGCTTACGTTGGGCAAACTCTTCAAGCTGTACCATACGCAATGCTTCTTCAACACGCGGAGCAATCTCTTTTTCCGGTGTTTTCTGCATACGCAGTCCAAAGGCAACGTTTTCAAATACGGTCATATGAGGGAACAGGGCATAACTTTGGAAAACCGTATTAACATGACGGTTCTCGGCCGGGATATCAGTAATATCCAGCCCTTCCAATAAAATTTTGCCGCTATCAGCATCTTCCAGCCCGGCGATCAGACGAAGTACTGTGGTTTTACCACAACCGGATGGACCAAGGATGGTCAGAAACTCGCCATCATTGATTGTCAGATCGAGCTGTGAAATAACTTGCTTGCCGTCGAAGCCTTTACTTAAGGACTTTAATTCAACGAGTGGTATCAGAGAGGTATTCTCAGTCATTTATGTTATCATCTATCCCTTGGAATAATGCAGATAGAACCGCCACGGGAAAAGACTGTGTCAGCTAACAGGAAGCATTATTTCTCCGCTGAAGCTCAAAGCCAGTGGCGCCGGTTGAAATTACGAAGCGCGCATAATAAACGCAGTACGCCGAAATTGAAAGCCGAAATATGGCAATATGCTATTTTTTATTAACATTTCATGTATGTTCGCATTTCAGGCCATTTTGAACCGGATTTCCCCCGTCTGTAACAAGCTTTTATTGACTATTTTTCAGTCAGCAAAGACAGTACACCGCCTTTCTTTCCAATACAACATACTCAAACCTTTTTCAGACCAAGAATTCACATTCATAAATAGAATATTTCTTTGATAAGATAATTTATTAATCTATTCATATGATTTTTTATTATTCTAATAATGAACTTTATAATCATTTAATTTAACTGAAATTAAAATAATTAAGATCGCTATCACTCTTTCAGGAAATAATATAAAACGTTACTTTACACATTAACTATTTAACGATACTTTCCTGACAATACAGGTGATTAGCAAATATTACCTGAATAATAAAAAATCAATAAACAACTCGTTAATAATTATGAAAAATAGTTACTAATAAAAATCACATTATATCAATTGCTATACTATTTCCTAGAGTTAGGATTAATGTAACTTCAACGTAGAAAAATAAAACCATCCATCTACTTAATAAAAAATAACGTGAATTTATTCAACGTCGGTTTTTCACCCCCAAAAAACTGAATCGTTTCAATCAATTTTATACACAATGGATTTCAAGATGCATCGCGGCGGCAAGGGAGTTCATCCCCGGGAGCATAGATAACTATGTGACTGGGGTGAGCGAGCGTAGCCAACAAAGAGGCAGCTTGAAAGACGAAGTGTATATAGGGAGGTAAAATGTTTCACCTAACATTGCGAAATATCCATCTGGCAGCACATGCTGACAATAAAGAAGATGCAATTCAGCAGGTTGCCGATGTTTTAACCACCGCCGGATATGTCAGTAAAGAGTATGTTGATGGGATGCTGGAGCGTGAAACACAGTCTTCAACCTATCTGGGTAACGGTATTGCTATCCCGCATGGTACTCATGCCACACGCGGCAACGTACTTCATACGGGTGTACAGGTGATGCAATTCCCAGATGGTGTTGACTGGGGTGATAACCAGACTGCCTACATCGTTATCGGCATTGCAGCAAAATCTGACGAGCATCTGAAGCTGCTACATCAGTTACTCCCGATTCTCAGTGATGAAAATCGAGCCAGCCAGATGGCAAAAACCACCTCGGCAGATGAACTCTACCGATTACTCATGAATCCACAACCGCCCTATCTATTAGATGCCTCTACAATCACACTGGATATTGACGCCAGAGATCTGGAAACCTTGCAGGCGCTAAACCTCGCTCGCCTGCAAAAAACCAGCTCGGTGAATGCCGCATTTATTGCCGATATCCTCGCTAGATATCCCATACATCTGGGGCAAGGGATCTGGTTGAGTGACAGTTCACAGGGTAGCTTACGTAATGCCGTTGCCATCGCCCGTCCACATACTTCCTTCAGTATTAATACAGATAATCTTGATGAAAAACCGGTCAGCTTGCTCATCACAATTGCCTATGCTGACGATCAGCTCCATAGCCTGCTAACTAATCTAAACAACCTGATCCAGCAAGGAAAAGGGGAGCAACTGCAACGTGCTCAGGATCATTCAGCGCTCATTACATTACTGACCACTAAGGCCTCACAACAAGCTGCATCACAAACAAAAAATACCCTGACCGCAGATTTTATCCTGCCCAATGAACACGGGCTGCATACCCGCCCCAGTGCACTGTTGGTTAATACCATCAAACAATTCAGCAGCCGCATTACCATCATCCATCTGGATGGAGACACCATTCCCGTTGATGGCCGCAAACTGATGCTGGTTGCCGGTTTGGGCATTAAACGGGGAGACCGTATCCGTTTTACTGCTTCCGGCCCGGATGCCAAAGAGGCTCTGGACGCCATCAAAAATCTTATCAACAACAATCTGGGTGAAGATATCGCATGAACAAGAATGGAATGAATAAAAGAGTAGCCACCATCACCCTCAATCCTGCCTACGATCTGGTCGGGTTAACCGGAGATATAAAAACCGGTGAAGTTAATCGGATCCAAACTGCGGGATTATATCCGGCAGGCAAAGGCATCAACGTTGCGAAGATCCTCAAAACACTCGGCATTGACGTTACGGTCGGTGGTTTTCTCGGTAAAGAGAACCAGAGCAGCTTCCAAAAAACTTTCGCAGAACTGGGCATCACTGACCGATTTCAGATAGTGGAAGGCCGGACGCGTATCAACGTCAAACTCACCGAACAGAACGGCCTTGTCACCGATTTCAATTTTTCAGGATTCAATATCAGCAAAGAAGACTGGCAGAGCTTTGCCAAAAACTCCCTCACATGGCTGCGGGAGTTCAACATGGTGTGCGTCAGTGGCAGCTTGCCGGCAGGCGTTGAGCCGGATGACTTCACTGACTGGATGCAACAACTGCGCGAAGCTTGTATGTGTGTCGTGTTCGATAGTAGCCGGGAAGCCTTCACTGCCGGAATCAAAGCACAACCGTGGATGGTTAAACCGAACCGCCATGAACTGGAAATCTGGGCAGGCAGGCCTTTACTGACTCAGGAAGATATCATCGGCGCTGCTCAGCAGCTACGTGCGGAGGGGATCTCGCATGTCATCGTCTCATTAGGTGAGGAAGGGGCTATTCTGGTTAACTCAGCCGGAGCCTGGCACGCCAGACCACCGCACTGTGAAATTGTCAGTACCGTCGGTGCCGGTGATGCCATGGTGGGTGGCCTGATTTACGGCCTGATGATGGGGCAACCCTGCGAACATACATTGCGCCTTGCTACCGCCATTTCTGCCATGACCGTTAGCCAAAGTAACGTCGGAAATATCGACCGCCAGCAACTCGCCTGCTTAATGACAAAAGTGGAACTCATTTCATTAAAAAAACAATCGAAAAAACAAACATCGAAAAACAAACAACAATAAGATGAGAACGCCATGAACATACTGATTATCAACAATGAGAAACAAGGACAAGCACGCGCCTACCTCGCCAGACAAACACTGGAGAATGTCATAGCCCAACATGGCCTTACCCTGACTGACGATCTAAGTACGACTGAACTGGTGATCATCATCGGAGAATCTGTACCGGACAGCCTGAACCTGCCTAGTCATAATTTGTATGAAAAGAAAATATTCATTGGCTCCGCAAAACAGATAATCAGCGAACCCGAGGTATTTCTCCACAAAGCCCAAACAGAAGCGAGCGTTTACCATCAGCAACACACTGCTGATACAGCAGAAAGCAAGGTTCAGCAAAAGCCTGTCAACATCGTTGCCATCACCGCCTGCCCAACCGGTGTCGCCCATACTTTTATGGCAGCCAAGGCACTGGAAACAGAAGCACAAAAACGCGGCTGGCAAATCAAGGTCGAAACCCGAGGCTCTGTGGGAAGCGAAAACTCTCTCACTAATGCAGAAATCGCGGCAGCAGATCTCGTGATTATCGCAGCCGATATCGAGGTTGAACTCCCTCCTTTTTCCGGCAAACGCCTTTACCGCACCTCAACGGAAGCAGCCCTGAAAAAAACTGCCAGTGAGTTGGATAACGCCTTAACTAAAGCTGAGATTTATACCGCTACTAGCACAACTACTGTCCCCAGCAGGAACAATCAGGAAAATACTCCTATTTACCAGCACCTGATGACCGGTGTTTCCTACATGTTACCCATGGTCGTCGCGGGTGGCCTGTGCATCGCATTATCATTTGTCTTCGGCATCGAAGCCTTTAAAGAGCCGGGCACACTGGCGGCAGCACTGATGCAAATCGGCGGCGGATCCGCACTTGCCCTCATGGTGCCCGTACTCGCTGGTTACATCGCCTACTCCATCGCAGGTCGCACGGGATTGGCTCCCGGACTTGTCGGCGGAATGCTCGCCGTTAGCACTGGTGCAGGCTTCCTCGGCGGTATCATCGCAGGCTTTCTTGCTGGTTATGTTGCTAAATTACTGACAACCAGACTTCGCCTGCCACAAAGCATGGAAGCATTAAAACCAATCCTGATTATTCCACTGGTCGCAACACTGGCGACAGGATTAATCATGATTTACGTCGTCGGTAAACCCGTTTCAGCAATTATGGAATGGCTGACTCACTGGCTGAAATCCATGGGAACCACCAACGCCGTGATCCTCGGCGCAATACTGGGCGGAATGATGTGCACCGACATGGGAGGGCCAGTGAATAAAGCCGCTTATGCTTTCGGCGTGGGATTATTGAGTGCCCAAAGCTACGGCCCGATGGCAGCAATTATGGCAGCGGGTATGGTTCCACCATTAGCCATGTGGCTGGCAACAGTAATTGCGAGAACTAAATTTGACCAAAATGAGCGCGAAAGCGGAAAAGCAGCACTAGTTCTGGGGCTGTGTTTTATCTCGGAGGGAGCGATTCCGTTTGCGGCGAAAGATCCGGTAAGAGTCCTGCCAAGCTGCATTCTCGGAGGTGCGGTTACAGGAGCACTTTCGATGTATTTCAGCGTACAACTGATGGCACCACATGGCGGACTGTTTGTACTTCTGATACCGGGTGCAATTACACCCGTATTGCCTTATTTAGGGGCGATTTTAGCGGGTACGATGTTGACTGCTGGGGTTTATGGGGTAGTTAAGAAGAAAGAAGTTGTGGAGTGAAGTCGTTGTGGGGAGTTGCGGTTAAACTGCAACTCCTTAAATCATCCAGAAGAACAAAAAACGAACATTGATAATAGTCTTTATATAGTCTAAATTAAAACCCATCACCGAATGTTAGTATCACTCTACAAGTAAATAAAATAAACTTATTAGGAGACTTAAATGAAAATTGAAACTATTTCTTTTATAAAGAAGCACGCCGCAACACTTGAGCTATCAGAACCAATATTAGTTACTCAAAATGGACTTCCAGCTTATGTAATTGAATCATATAAAGAAAGAAAAAAAAGAGATGATGCAATTGCATTATTGAAACTGTTAGCCATTTCTCAGAAAGATAAAGATGCAGGAAAACTCTATTCGCGTGAGCAATTACTGGAAGATCTATAAATAATCAATGGTTATAAAAAATGCCTGATATTTTAATTAAATATACGGAAACCTTTAAACACTCTTTGCGTGAAGTAGCATCATTTTTGCGGGCGAAAGAACTTGAACCATTACCTATCATCCACAAAGCTCTGGATGAGTTCGAGCATAAAGTTAAATTTTCACCCGCATGCTGCCAAATATCACCCGAACTGGCTAAATTAGGCGTAACAAGCTATCGCGAATGTAATACACACAATGGCTATAGAATGATTTATTCGATTGACGCTTATGAGTCTTCAGATATTGTTATCGCTCATGTAATTCTTCATCAAAGGCAAGATATACAGGCTTTGCTTTTTGATAGGGTTATAACTTACTAAGGCAATAATAAATTTATAATAATCCTCCTAATGGATAATCAGTGAGCCTTCCCTAAGGAAAAAACTAACTATAATGTATACCAATTCAACTTCAAGATGCGTGTTATATCTTCCCGCTATGCTGGAAAATACAATGACTCGCCTCATATTATCCGTTGTAACTTGAAGTTTATCGAGTATAGATAAAAGGTTTATAGTGAATTTATTATCAATGTGTTAGTTGTAATTTTGACCAAAACTAAACATTTCTTCTCAATAGTACAAGCTCTAACAAAATTACATCAGCATATTCACACTAGCGCTATATCATATAGCCGCCGATAGGAACTGAATACGTTATGTACACAAAAATCAAACAGCCCTAGTATTCTCAAGCAAATCAACGATAATGTACCTCTAACGATGACTAGCTGCTACAAGGCCTTTTGGTTGTATAAACAGAGCCCCTCAAATGACACTAAAAGAAAATCAAATCGAACAAAATTTAATCCAAAAATTATCTGAATTAAAATATACCTATCGCCGCGATATACGTGATCGTGAATCCCTTGAGCAAAACTTTCGTGAAAAATTTGAAGCGCTCAACAGAGTGGCTCTGACCGATTCAGAATTTGCTCGTTTACGCGATGAGATTGTCAATGCAGATGTGTTCGCCGCAGCTAAAACCTTACGTGAACGTAATACTTTTATTCGGGAAGATGGCACGCCACTGCAATATACTTTAGTTAATATCAAAGATTGGTGTAAAAATGAATTCGAAGTTATTAATCAACTGCGCATCAACACCGATAATAGCTATCACCGTTATGATGTAATTATACTTATCAACGGTGTACCCGTAGTGCAAATTGAGCTGAAAACACTCCATATCAGTCCACGCCGAGCTATGCAACAGATCGTTGATTATAAGAATGATCCTGGCAACGGCTACACTAATACACTGCTCTGCTTTATGCAGTTGTTTATTGTCAGTAATGAATGCAATACCTACTACTTTGCTAATAACCATATTCAGCACTTTGGCTTCAATGCTGACGAGCGTTTTTTACCTATCTATCAGCTCGCAGACGAATATAATAATAAAATCGTACACTTACATAACTTTGCTGATAAATTCCTAGCTAAATGCACCTTAGGGCAAATGCTCAGCCGCTATATGGTGTTAGTGGTAAGTGAACAAAAATTGATGATTATGCGGCCCTACCAAATTTATGCAGTAAAAGCTATTGTTGACTGTATTCATGAAAATCGGGGCAATGGCTACATTTGGCACACTACTGGTAGTGGGAAAACACTGACATCTTTTAAAACATCGACTCTACTTAAAGATAATCCTGATATTGAAAAATGTCTATTTGTAGTCGACCGTAAAGATCTTGATCGCCAAACTCGTGAAGAATTTAATAAATTCCAAGAGGGTTGTGTAGAAGAAAACACCAATACAGAAACATTGGTACAGCGCTTACTATCAGAAGATTACGCTGATAAAGTGATTGTCACGACTATCCAAAAACTTGGTTTAGCACTGGACGAAAATAGTAAACAAAATAAGAAAAGTAAACAAAAGGGTCAGCTTACTTATAAAGAACGCTTAAAGCCTTTATGTAACAAACGCATCGTCTTTATTTTTGATGAATGTCATCGTTCACAATTTGGGGATAACCACCAAGCCATTAAAGAGTTCTTCCCCAACGCTCAGCTATTTGGTTTCACTGGCACACCAATTTTTGAAGATAACGCTATCTACAAAAAAATAGATGGTACTGAAGCGTCTTATAAAACTACAGAAGACATTTTCGAGAAAGAACTGCATGCCTATACCATTACGAACGCCATTGATGATGAGAATGTGCTGCGTTTCCATATCGACTACTTCAAACCAGAGGGTAAGACAAAATCCAAATCTGATGATACCTTCTCGCAACGAGCAGTAGTAGAAGCAATATTGAAAAAACATGATGCAGCAACCAATGTTCGCCGATTTAACGCTATTCTGGCTACAGCATCAATTGACAATGCCATTGAATATTACAAATTGTTTAAAGAGACACAACAACAAAAAACAGCAGAAGATGATAGCTATCAATCGCTGAACATAGCTTGTGTCTTTTCGCCTCCAGCAGAAGGCAACAAAGACGTACAACAAATTCAGGAAGATTTACCACAGGAAAAAGCTGATAACGAACAAGAGCCAGATGAGAAAAAACAGTCACTTAAAGCCATTATTGCCGACTACAACAAACAGTACGGGGCCAACCACAGCATTAACGAGTTTGACTTGTACTATCAGGATGTGCAGGATCGTATTAAATCCCAACAGTATTCCAACCAAGATTATCCACATAGCAATAAAATCGATATCATTATTGTGGTTGATATGCTGCTCACTGGTTTTGATTCCAAATATCTTAATACCCTGTATGTGGATAAAAACCTAAAATATCATAGTCTTATTCAAGCTTTTTCGCGCACTAACCGTGTACTTAACGACACCAAACCTTATGGTAATGTGCTGGATTTTCGCTGTCAGGAAAGTGCAGTAAATGAAGCGATTGCTCTATTTTCAGGCAAAGATAATAGCCGAGGCAAAGAAATCTGGTTGGTTGATCCTGCACCTATGGTTATTGGTAAACTGGAAAAAGCGCTCAGCAAACTCGATACTTTTATGCAATCTCAGGGATTGACTTGTGCACCTGAGCAAGTCGCTAATATTAAAGGTGATAATCAACGTAGTGTGTTTATTAATCTTTTTAAGGAAGTACAACGCCTGAAAACTCAGCTTGAACAATATACAGACCTGAGTGAAGAACAAGGCCAAAGCATTGAACAGATGTTACCCGAAAATACTCTACGCGCTTTTAAAGGGATGTATCTGGAAACAGCTCAACGCCTAAAAAAGCAACAAGACAACGAAAAAGGGAAAAATAATATTGTTCAGCAACTGGATTTTGAATTTGTACTTTTTGCATCAACCGTGATCGACTATGACTACATTATTGGTTTAATCGCCAAATACACCCAAAAAACAGATAAACAGAAAATGACCCGCGAGCAGCTTATAAACCTGCTCAGTTCCAGTGCCAATTTGATGGATGAGCGGGAAGTTATCATCGCTTATATTGATAGCCTGAAAGTGGGTGAAGGATTAAGTGAAAAAGAAATTCGCGAAGGTTACCAAGCCCTTAAAACTGCTAAATCAGCTAATGAACTGGCTGAGATAGCCAATAAACACGGTTTGGAATATCAAGCCCTGCAAACTTTTGTCGATAGTATTATGAGCCGTATGATCTTTGATGGTGAACAATTGAATGATTTATTAGCCCCATTAGAATTGGGTTGGAAAGCAAGAACTCAAAAGGAATTGATATTGATGGAAGATTTAGTTCCGATGTTAAAAAAATTGGCCCAAGGGCGAGAGATTTCAGGGTTAGCAGCGTATGAGTAAGCAAGCAAAAAAGGCACTTGTGCCTGAGTTACGTTTTCCTGAATTTCAGAATGCTAATGAATGGAAAATTAAACCTTTCGAAAGATCTTTCACACGAATTACAACTAAAAATTCTGAGAAAAATCAAAATATTTTAACTATCTCAGCTCAAAAAGGTTTAATAAGTCAATTAGAATATTTCAATAAAACAGTAGCCTCTAAAGATGTTTCCGGTTACTACCTTTTACATAAAGGTGATTTTGCGTACAACAAAAGTTACTCTCAAGGCTATCCTATGGGAGCAATAAAATCACTCAAAGACTACGAAAAAGGTGTTGTTTCAACACTCTATATCTGTTTTAAAGCAAAAACCGGCTATAATCCTTCTTTTTTTGAACAATATTTTGATGCTGGGATTCTTAATAGTGAACTCAAGAAGATTGCACAGGAAGGTGGTAGAAATCACGGTCTACTAAATGTAAGTGTAAAAGAGTTTTTTAAAAACATTAATATTGTTGTTCCTACACCAGAGGAACAACAAAAAATAGCAGGTTGTCTTTCATCCATCGATGAGCTAATCACAGTACAAACCCAAAAGCTTGATACACTGAAAAACCATAAAAAAGGATTGATGCAGCAGCTATTTCCAGCAGAAGGTGAAACTGTACCTAAGTTACGTTTTACTGAATTTAAGGATTCAGGAAGTTGGGAAAAAAGCACACTTGGAAATAAGAACATTTCAATTTTTGTAAAAGAAAGAGTTCCGTTAAATAAAATAAAACTAGAAGATTATATTAGTACAGAAAACCTTTTACCTGATTATGCTGGTATTACAATCGCTTCTAAACTTCCAGCCACAGGATCTTTTACATGGTTCAAAAAAAACGACATTTTGGTTTCAAACATTCGTCCATATTTAAAAAAGGTTTGGTCTGCTAGCAAAGATGGAGCCTCATCAAATGATGTGATTATTATTCGTTCTCAATCAAAAATTAGCGAATCGTTTCTATCCTTTTTGCTCAAGAATGATGAATTTATTAACTACATTATGAAAGGTGCTAAAGGGGTAAAAATGCCAAGAGGAGATATTTCTTTGATAAAAGAATTTCCAGTTACATTTCCAAAAAATAAAGAAGAACAACAAAAAATTGTCAACTGCTTATCTTCTATCGATGAACTTATTACCGTACTGGCACAAAAAATCACCGTAATTAAGGATCACAAAAAAGGCCTAATGCAACAGCTTTTCCCCTCTATTGAAGAGGGGGAAAAATGAGCAAAAAAAACAAAATTACTAAATATAATAATATGAGAAAATTGGTGACTCGATTACGCGACGATTTGAGAGACACCAATAACGGCGGCACTAATTTTGTTTTACTTTACGCTTATAATGGCACTGGCAAAACCCGCCTTTCTATGGAGTTTAAAGATGCCGGTAAACGAAAAAAGGGAGTTGATAGAGATACCCTGTATTTTAATGCCTATACTGAAGATCTATTTTACTGGGATAACGATTTAACTAACAATACTGAACGCGTTCTGAGAATTAATTCAGATTCCAGTTTCTTTAATGGATTTAAAGAATTAGCACTCGAAGAAAGGATCTTTTCTTATCTGGAGCGATATGCTGAATTTGACTTCAAAATCGATTATGAAAAATGGACAATCACTTTCTTAAATGGTGATAGCAGCCATATTAAAGTTTCACGCGGAGAAGAAAATATTTTCATTTGGTGTATTTTTCTGGCCATTTGTGAATTAACTATTGATGGTGCAGAAGCATACAATTGGGTTAAATATTTTTATATTGATGATCCAATCTCCTCATTGGATGACAATAATGCAATCGCTGTTGCAAGTGATTTAGCACAATTGTTAAAACGAGGAACCCAGCGGGTGAAAACGGTGATTTCATCACATCACAGCCTATTTTTTAATGTGATGTGTAACGAGTTAAAAAAAATCCCACATAAATCCTATTTCTTGCATCGCCGCCACGATTCAAATGACTATACTTTGCGTGCAACCGATGACACGCCTTTTTTTCATCATGTTGCGATGCTCAGTGAGTTACAGCAAGCGTTAGAAACAGATCAACTTTATACCCATCATTTTAATATGTTGCGCAGTATCTTAGAGAAAACAGCCACCTTTTTTGGCTTTAAAGACTTTTCTGCCTGTATTCATGGAATTGAAGATGAAGTGTTATACGCTCGTGCACTAAACTTGCTTAGCCATGGAAAATACTCTGCCTATGATCCAAAAGAAATGGGTAAAGACACCAAAAAACTTTTCAAAAATATCTTAAGTGTTTTTCTGGAACGTTATCAATTTGTTTTACCAGAAATGAGCACCGAAACAACTAAAGAAGTGAAGTAATCATGACTCAACAAGAACTCAATAAATTAGGCAAAACACTCTGGAATATCGCAGATGAATTACGTGGCGCCATGAATGCCGATGATTTTCGCGATTATATGCTATCGTTTCTTTTCTTACGTTATTTGTCCGATAACTATGAAACCGCGGCTAAAAAAGAGTTAGGAGCTGATTATCCTGAACTTCCACCTATTGTCGTACTCACATCTGATGATAAGCAAAAACCTAAACAGAAAAAGCAGAAAAGAAGAACACCTTTAGATATCTGGTATGAAAATAATCCTAACGATGTTACTGAATTTGAAAAGCAAATGCGCCGCAAAGTGCACTATGTTATTAAGCCTCAATACCTGTGGAGCAATATTGCTGAATTAGCCAGAACCCAACACAATGATTTATTAGATACTTTAGAATATGGATTTAAGTATATTGAAAATCAATCCTTTGAAAGTACTTTTAAAGGGCTCTTCTCAGAGATTAACCTTAGCTCTGACAAACTGGGTAAAGATTACACTATCCGTAACGATAAACTTTGTGCAATTATTTCCGCAATTGCCAACGGTATTGCTCAATTTTCTACTAATAGCGATATCTTGGGTGATGCCTATGAATACTTAATTGGTGAATTTGCTGCAAACAGCGGTAAAAAAGCGGGTGAATTTTATACTCCACAACCATTGTCTACGATAATATCCAAAATCGTCACTCTTGATAGCCAAAAGCCAGCTACCGGCACCAAAAAAAAACTCAACAAAGTACTGGATTTCACCTGTGGATCAGGTTCTTTGTTATTAAATGTACGCAACCAACTCGGTCCACACGGCATTGGCAGAATTTACGGGCAAGAAAAAAATATCACTACCTACAACTTAGCTCGCATGAATATGCTGCTACATGGCGTGAAAGATTCTGAATTTGAAATTTTCCATGGCGATTCGTTGCTGAATGATTGGGACATTCTTAACGAAATGAATCCCGCTAAAAAGCAGGTATTCGACGCTATAGTCGCAAACCCTCCCTTCAGCTATCGCTGGGATCCTAAAGAAGAACTCGGAAAGAATTTTCGTTTTAAAAACTATGGGTTAGCACCAAAATCAGCGGCGGATTTTGCCTTTTTGCTGCACGGCTTTCACTTTTTAAGTGATGAAGGTACCATGGCGATTATCCTACCCCACGGAGTACTGTTCCGCGGAGGAGCAGAAGAACGCATCCGAACTAAGTTATTAAAAGATGGCAATATCGATACAGTAATTGGCTTACCAGCCAACCTATTTTTCTCAACGGGTATTCCTGTTTGTATTCTTGTGCTGAAAAAGTGCAAAAAGCCAGACGATATATTATTCATTAATGCCTGTGAGCAATTTGAAAAAGGTAAGCGCCAAAACCAATTACTACCGGAACACATTGATAAAATCGTCGAAACATATCGATTTCGCGAGGAAGAAGAACGTTATTCCCGTCGTGTATCAATGGAGGAAATTGAGAAAAATGATTTCAACCTTAACATTTCTCGTTACGTCAGTACGGCCAAACCTGAAGAGAAAATTGATTTAATGGCAGTAAATTCAGAATTGCTTGAATTGGATAAAAAAGCTAATGAAGCAATCAAAACACATAACCACTTCTTAAAAGAGCTAGGTTTACCACCAATATCCTGATAGTTCTGACCTCTGATAAACCGTCACGAATCTTTTTGCCTCTAAGCAGGAAATGTTCAGTGACGGTTTATTTTCTTTTAGAAAAAAGAAAATCTGTATATTAATTTTGATATTATCCAATAAATCAATAATAAAAATGGTCCTCATATGAGTGATATTCAATTATTTCGCTACAGTACTACAGGGATACAAGAGCTCTCCGGCAAAGCCGCCACTATCGAGAAAGATCTGCAAACACTGATTGAATCGCATATGGAGGCGCTTCTTGGTGTGCGTTTTCTGGCAACAGAATACAGTACAGGGAAAACACATCGTGGCCGTATTGATTCGTTAGGATTAGATGAAAACAATTGTCCGGTTATTATCGAATATAAGCGTCACAGCAACGAAAATGTGATTAATCAGGGGCTATTTTATCTTGATTGGTTATTAGATCATCAGGCGGAATTTCGCTGGTTAGTCATGGATAAACTCGGTAAAGGCACAGCAAAAAATATTGATTGGAGTGGCACACGCTTATTATGCATTGCGGCTGATTTTAATAAGTACGATGAACATGCCGTACAACAGATTAACCGTAATATTAGTTTAATCCGCTATAAATTGTTCAGTTCAGACTTATTGATGTTTGAGTTAGTCAATTCTATAACAGAAAACAATCATCAACCGATTATTCAGGAATCCAATAGCGTAAATAATAAACGCTATACCCGTAGTCACCAAGAGCAGCTATCAATAGCATCTCCTCCCCTCCTGAGTCTCCATGAGCAACTCAAAAATTATGTACTTTCCCTTGGCGATGAAGTCCAGTACAAAGAACTGAAGTTATACGGTGCATTTCGCCGTATTCGCAATTTTGTCTGTATGGCAATATACCCAATAACAGATCCTCATATCCGTATATGGCTTAAACTAAATCCAAATCACATTGTATTAGATGAAGGTTTTAGCCGAGATGTAACGAACATTGGACATTGGGGAACTGGAAATCTTGAGCTTATTGTTCGTAACGAACATGATTTAAATAAAGCCAAAATTCTTATTGAACAGGCTTATCAGGAGAATTAAATGCTACATGCAATTCTGGAAGGTAAAGCCGGGCGAGTAACCATCGGAGATGAAAAACCACAAAGTTGGCGTTCCGTCTTTAAATCACGAGAAGATCTATTGACTGCTGCGTTCTGGACACGGATTAACTATTTATCTCCGACAGCCATGAATCTATTTTTCTCAAAATCATTGGGACTGGATATTACCAAATGGGGTAATTTCAAATCGTTTAATTTCTGGCCTAAATATTATTTTAATGAAGGAGAAAAAAATTATGCAGAACCTGATGTCGTAATTACATTTGAACGTGCAGCATTGATTGTTGAAGTCAAACCTCCAATGGGTGGTAATCAACATATTACCCAATGGAAAAAGGAAATTGATGCATACTTAAAAAGTGACGATGCAAAACCACACCTATACTTTTTAGCGCTAGGCAATCTTCCTAAAGAAGCCCCAAAATGGTTGGAAAAGCTCACCGATGATTACCCTGACATCCAAGTAGTTACCAAAGAATGGAAAGAAATTAAACATTTTCTCCAAACTCAACAATGGGCGTATCCACAAGATCAACGCATTATTGATGACTGCCTAAAAACTCTCACCTTTTATGGTATACGAGACCCATTACCATCTTGGACAAATTTTGATAATTTTCTTGCCAAGAATTCATTAAATACTAAATCGATATATAGCTTATTCAATAAATAAGAGAGTGCTCTAATGACAACATCAGACAAATTCAGTCAAGTACGTCAAGCACATAGAATATGTGCAGCATTTTATCAATATATTTTTCCTATGTTGAATCAAGTTACTGAAAATTTAGGAATGGATTTTATAAAATGGGAAAAGTGGAGCTTTAAAAAGCTCTCGCGTCAATCTACAAATCCACTAACCACGTGGAGTTGGAACTCCCTGCCAATGATGGATGTATCCTTTGTTTTTGGTAAAAAAACCACAAACGGGACAATCCTCACTCCTGAAGATTTTGTGTTAGACCTTAGCCTGATTATAGACCACGAATTAGAATACAGCACTCGCATTGAAAATTACGGAGAAAATGTTGAGCCTGATGCATGTAAGTTAAAATTAAATGCTGAAGAGTCAGAAAGTTATATTGCTATTTATTTATTCAGTCTTATTAAGAAAAATAAAAACTACACATCATTAGAAGATATCTGGTATGCAGATGAAGACTATCCAAAAATGGATTCAAAAATACATAAAAGCAAAGATGTACAATCGATAGGTTTCAAAGTTAATTTAAATGAAATTGCAAAAGATGATGGAGCAATAATTCTACTTAAAAAGATTAATCAGCATCTAAAAAAACTAGGAATAAAAACGCATAAAATATAATATAACCCTTCTGAAACCTCCATGCATGTTTTATACCCATTTCCAATTATGATGGGTATTTTTCCACAAAAAACTACTAATAAAACAATTCCATTAATTCATAAATTACTTAATTATCTCCTCTGTAAAAATTTAAAAAAAACAGAAAACCATTTAGTCATAGTTCTATTTATCTGAAATAAAAACTTGATACCGAACAACTTCCAAACAAGAAAATGCAGTAATTTCCCCAATAATTTAACTATCATGCCCGACAAACTCTTTTTCCTGCACTTCGGATTCAGAACTACCCCGCTTTCCTTCCAATTTAGCAATGACTGATGTAGCAATGCAGTTACCCACCACATTAGTGGCTGTGCGCCCCATATCGAGGAGCTGGTCAATAGCGAGGATCAATAATATACCCGCTTCAGGCAGTTTGAACATCGGTAGAGTGGCAGCAATAACTACTACAGAAGCACGGGCTACGCCAGCCATACCTTTGCTGGTAACCATCAGCGTTAACATAATCAGGATCTGTTCTGTGATACTCAAATCAATATTGTAAGCCTGCGCAATAAAAAGAATGGCAAAGGATTGGTACATCATTGAACCATCAAGGTTAAATGAGTAACCCAGAGGCAATACGAAACTGGAAATTTTTTTCGGCACACCAAAGCAGTTCAGTGCATTCATGGTCTTTGGATAGGCAGATTCGCTACTCGCTGTGGCAAAGGCCAGTATGATAGGCTCTCTGATAAGCTTCATCAGCAAAAAGACATCTTTGCCGAGGAAAAGAAACCCCACGGTCAGTAAAATGCACCAAAGTAAAAATATCCCCAGATAAAAGAGAGCAATTAATTCGCCATACTCATAAAGTAATCCCATCCCTTCAATCGTAATTGCAGAGGCAATGGCAGCAAATACCGCAATTGGAGCCAATGACATAACATAATCTGTGATGCGGAACATGATGCGCCCCAGATCTTCAATCATAGTCACTATAGGGCTTGTTTTCTGACTATTCCGGCAAATATATGACAATGCTGAACCAAAAAAGAGTGAAAAAATAAGGATCTGTAAGATTTCATTATTTGCCATGGCTTCCACAAAACTACTGGGAAATATATGGCTGATAAAGTTTTTCAGGGAAAATTCACCAGCATTCAGACTCGTATCGATATTTCCATGTTGTGGAATTGCAATATTCAGCCCGACCCCTGGCTGGAACAGATTAGCGATCAGAGTGCCAATACTAATCGAAATCAAGCCAGCAACAATAAACCATATCATTGCCTTGATAGTGATCCGCCCGACAGATGATGACCCTCCAATTGACATTAATCCGGCAACAATCGTGGAAAATATAAGCGGCCCAATAATCATTTTTATCAGGCGCAGAAAGACATCGGTAATAATGTTGATATAAGAGGCAATTTCTTTTGCCTGACTGGCATCAAGATAACGATTAAATCCCCATCCCGTTATCACGCCAAGCAAAATGGCGATAACGATCTGCTTCATCAGTTTTTGCCTCTTCATGGTTATCCCCTTATTTTTTGTAATGATTAAAACTAGTTACGCTGTCTTTTTACTTACGACTTAACAATTAGTTACATTTATCAGGCTGCTAATAAAAGGAAAACGAAGGACAAGGGACGTGCAGAGTGTACATTTATGCTGATACTCGGATTTATCCTTTGGTTGTCTGGCTATATTTTATTACTTATTCTATTTAAAAATGTTATTTCATAAGAAGTCCACAACCTGTATAACGGTGGATTTTAAATATAGAATGAATAAGATTTAAATAGATAAATTCTAAATAAACAAACCTAAAGTTTGTTTGTCATACAAGAAAAAAACAAAAATAAGTTATATAGAATAGGGAGTTAACTGGACATAAAACAATTCTTAAAAATAATAACATTATGAATTTTATATCTAAAATAAATTAATCCATCTGGTTATTTTAGATATAAATATAATGAAAACTAATTTATATCAGTTTCTACTTAAAATAGCGCCCATTTATCAAATTGTTCTTTCATCTCTTTAATAGAACTTAGTTTTATTTTTGGTATGACCAATTTTTCAAACATTGCAGCATAGCGTTTTCGATTTTTGGGTGTAACAACAGTGATGTGGTGAAGCATTTCCCATTTGATTGAGTCTTGATTACCTTCCAGTCCACCGTATCGTTTACGCTGGAATGATGTCCTGTTTATATAGCGCAACAAGCTTGATAGCGTTGAAACATCTAATAAAATCAATCCGGTTGCTCTGGATAATCGTTGCGGTAGGCACCTTCCATAATTTCCATCAATAACCCAGCTCTCTTCTTTAATTGCCATATCATGCAACGAGATAAATTCATCGACAGAGCGTTCCTGCCAATCTGTATTCGGCAAATGGAAAAGTTGATCCAAATGAGTGACTTTCAAATTACATTTTTTGGAGATTGCATTAGCAAGTGTTGATTTACCGCTATTCGAAGGCCCCATAATGCAGATTCTATTTCCTAAATCTGAAAGTTGCATAACATTCTCCAATAATTATAGAGCCGCATATATTATATGGATGAGATTAAAAATCCTATCTATTAAATAATAGGGACTGTCATTTAATTTCAATTGGAAAATATCACGGTATTGATAACTGCCTTACCTTTCGATTGATATTTCATAATTTAGGCAAGGCAGATTTTTACATGGCGAAACCTGAACTATAGATTTCGAGTAACCATATTCTTAAATTGTGATAATGAAGCGACCCCAACTATAGAATCAACAGGTTTCCCATCTTTATAAATGTATGTCGTGGGTATACCACGGATACCATACTTCATAGCGATAGTATTAAACCGTTCAATATCAATTTCGCCGAAAGTGGCCTTATCTTTCATATCAATTGATAACTGCTTAAACGTCGGCGCAACCATACGACACGGCTCACACCACGGTGCCCAGAATCTGACAACACTGACCCCTTTGGCACTGACAACACTGTCAAAATTCTCTTCGGTTAATTCAAGTAATGTACTCATATGAATCCTTAGAAAAATTTTCAAGTTGATAGAAGACGATCTAGCTTAACAATCAATTATTATATTGAATATATTATCATTAGCAATGGATATTTATCAGTCAAAAATTGAAATGGTTTTCATTAAGCTCAAGTAGATAATAAAGAAACGCCATGCTTGTAATAATGAAATATCACTACGGAATGGTATTTTTGTTCGTTGAAAGTGCCGATAATTTATAGGATTTTGCTTTACGCTTCGCAGTCTCGATTTGTCGGGCGTTTAGTTTCATTTTTGGGGCACATTTAAAATCGAAGTGTAGGTGCCCCAAGCTCTACTCCTTAGAGTACATTGATTACAACAAACTACAATAGATTCTAAATCAATTGATTTATTAGGGTTTTGTAGATGGTTTTCAGACTCGAGTGGACGTTAGAAAATAATGTATGGCGCAATAGTCTGGCTCAAACCTACCTCTCAGCAACCGACTATTATCGGCGCCACATTAGATGGAGTGGCTAAATTGTATACCCCTATGTAAGAATCCAAGCCTTAACTTTATACTTTCTAAAAAATTGCCAGTAAGAATACGTAGGGAGTCACAGGTCGCTGTGCTCCCAAAAATTTCTTTCTCAGCCTTACCCGAAATTATATCTGGGTTCGATGTACAATCTGCACCATCTTGCCATTTTTATCAAATAAAACAGCAGCATGTCCACCAGAACTACCGACCAAGGATCCCTGAGAATATATCCATTGCAACAGAACTCCCCCGTTCTGTACCGATGAGGACGATGTAGGCTTGCCCAATGAGGTTTCTGCATCATGAATTGTCGTCACTCCGGGCTGCATTGAATCTAACGCATTTGGATTAAATTTATTCCCTACAGTCATGCAGGCAGTTAGAGTCAACGAAGCAAGAAATAGAACGGCGTTTCTCTTAATATCCATTTTTTATTTTCCAATTTGTGTCGTAACTATATACGACAACTGATCTACGCTACAAAAAATAGCTTAATTACATTAATCAACTTCTTGTTGCGGCCTTTTGTTAAGCCACGAAGATTCTTTTGTTCGTCCACCAGTATTTTTTTGGCTTAAGTAGTTTATCAAAACCGGTTGCGTTTAGATGATATATCTAACTATTCAATCGGGCTTATAGGTGCACACTATTTGTGTATAAATGAGATATGTCTATAAATCACCAACAGAAAATAGCATGTACACAAGCAATAAAGCACACAATAAATATCACACCCTATATGGCATTTTTTCGTGTTATCACTATCTGGTTTTATGCGTGACTATTTGGTGAGGAATATGTGAAATAAATAATAGATTAGATTTGGTGCCGAAGGCCGGACTCGAACCGGCACACCCGAAGGCGGTTGATTTTGAATCAACTGCGTCTACCGATTTCGCCACTTCGGCACTGAAAGGGTTCGGAAAACGAGAGTTATTATACTTGCCCGAAGACCATTCGCAACACTTATCCTTCCAATTTTGTTCAAGTGCTGAAAAAAAAAGCAAACACAATAACTTTCACATAAATTTGCTTAAATTTAAGCCCACATTGTTCTATGTAACATAAATCGACCTTTTATAACTTCTTATCATCGATAGACAACCCATAATCTCCTTATATAATTCAAAATAAAATACTATAAAACACTGCTGTTGAGGTAAATCAGTATGACGCTTATCAATTGGATATTCGCAGGTATTCTGCTGGGTTTTGTTATCGGTGCCGTTATTGCGATATTTAAGAAGAATAAATAACGGTTGAGTTTCGCCATGCATTACGCTCCCTGATTGGTTAATCCGAAAATGAACAAACGGCTCTATAAATTTTGTGTTGTTTCAGCTCTCTCATTAGCGATTTCAGCCTGCTCTGCTTCTGGCAATTCGCACCAGAACAAAACGCCGCACTCAGGTAAACAGCCTACAAAATGGGAAGTGTTTGACGGCGATGTTTCAAACCGGAAAATGGCTTCAGCGCTGGTTGAAGAGTATGCACAGTCAATCTTTAATGAAGGTAATCCGCTAGGTATGGCAATGGTGGTGATTGATAATAATCAGGTCATACACCATAGTTTTGGGGAAACTTATCCAGGGAGCGGTATCAAACCCAGCCAGAATTCTTTAATCCGCATCGCTTCAATCACCAAACTGATGACCAGTGAAGTCATGATCAAGCTGGCAGAACAAAAGCGTATTAAAATCACCGATCCATTACAAAAATATACTTATCATGGTGTGCATGTACCCGATTTTGGTATCGATCAGCCTATTCGGTTATATCATCTGGCAAGCCACACCAGTGGGTTACCACGGGAGCAACCCGGAGGAAAATGGGGGCGTCCGGTATTTATCTGGCCAACTCAGTCTAATCGATGGAACTGGCTGAAAAATGCGGATCTAGAAACGGCCCCCGGCACAACGGCTTCTTATTCTAATCTGGCCTACGATTTATTAGCTGATGCCCTTTCCAAAGCAACCGGCGAACCTTATAGCCGCCTTCTACATGAAGAAATCACTCTTCCCTATAAAATGAAGGATACAACCCTGACACCAACCCCTGCCCAGTGTGCCCGGTTGATGGAGGGGATCAAATCCAGCCCTTGCCTCAATACTATCGCCGCAGCAGGCAGTGGCGGCATTTATTCTACTCCCGCCGATATGCAACGCTGGATGCAGCAGTTTTTATCCTCCCACAATCATTTGAGAAAACAGACTGCCAGCCGTGAACAGGGCATTTATTTTAAACGCGCTGAGCTGGCTTCAATCAGAGGAATGGATGTGGCCGGAAAAGCTGATGGTATCGGGCTTGGCTGGGTTTATATGAACGGTAAGAAAGATGTTCCGGGTATCTATCAGAAAACAGGCGGCGGCGGCGGGTTTAACACTTATATGGCGATGATCCCTGAGCAGAATATTGGCGTCTTTATCGTCATGACCCGAAAAGAGCACAGTAAGTTCCATCAGGTGACTAAAGGTGTGAATGAGCTGGTCACTGCACTGGCACAGAATCATAACCAGATTCCAGAGCAACCGGTAATGGAATTGGTAAAAAAATAAGCCTATAAAAAATAACAGCCTGAGTTTATATCATCAAAACTCAGGCTGTATCAGTCTGATAGAAGCAGGATATCAATTTGTGGCTGCTATTTTCTCTTCAAAAGTAAGTAAACACTCACTGTAAAGAACAACAGACTCGGCAGCAATGCACCCAACATCGGCGGCATGCTATAAACCAGACTAAGTGGGCCGAATATCTCATTGAGGACATAGAAAACAAAGCCTGAGCTGATCCCGACCACAACCCTGAATCCCATAGGAACACTGCGCAACGGCCCGAAGATAAAGGAAAGTGCCATCAACATCATGACCGCCACGGATAACGGCGCAAAAACCTTTTTCCACATATTGAGTTCGTAGCGCCCGGCATCCTGCTGGCTCTGTTTCAGATAAGTAATGTATTGATACAAGCCACGAATAGAAAGCGCGGTAGGCTCAAGGGAAACAACTCCCAGTTTTTCTGGTGTCAGCCGGCTTTTCCAGTCAGCAGAGATATACTGTGAACCGGTGATCCGGCCAAAATGATTTAAATCAGACTCTTCCACCTGAGATAACTTCCATTGCGCATGTTCCGTATCATACACAGCGGATGCTGCATATTTCACTGACAATAGTTTTTTTTCGTTATCAACATGATAGATACTGACACCGTTCAGAGAACTATCCTTGCCTACACTCTGAATATAGACGAAATCATTACCATCTTTTGCCCAAAGCCCTTTGGAGGTGGACATCAAAGAACCACCATACATCTTCTGTGAGCGGAAGTTACGGGCGATTTGTTCCCCTTGTGGAGCAACCCATTCACCGATCACCATTGTCAGTAAAACCAGCGGAATAGCCGTTTTCATTACTGCACCGGCAACCTGAAGACGGGTAAAACCCGAAGCCTGCATTACCACCAACTCACTGCGGGTAGCCAGCGCTCCTAAACCCAAAAGCGCTCCCAACAAAGCCGCCATCGGGAAGAAAATCTGGATATCCTTGGGAACGCTCAGCAAGGTATAAATACCGGCAGAAAGTGCTGTATACTCGCCCTGCCCGACTTTACGCAGCTGATCGACAAATTTAATAATGCCGGATAGCGACACCAGTGTGAACAGTGTCATCAGAATGGTTTGCAGGATCGTCCGCCCGATATATCTATCTAATACACCAAACATCAGGCAGCTCCTTGATTCTTAAAGCGTGAACGCAGTTTACGCATCGGGGTGGTATCCCATACGTTAAGCGCCAGTGCCAGAGCAAAATACATACCGTTAACCAGCCACATCCAGATCATCGGGTCCAGTTTCCCTTTACTGCCATTAGAGCGCAGGGAACTTTGCAGCAGGAAGAAAATCAGATAGAGCAACATGGCTGGCAGCATACTGAGTACGCGCCCCTGCCGCGGGTTGACTGCACTTAGCGGAACAACCATCAATGCCATAATCAGGACAGATGCAATCAGCGTCAGACGCCAGTGGAGTTCAGAACGGGCATCTTTATCATTGCTATGCCACAGTTCAGACATTGATTTTTGTTCAACTTTACCGCTGTCTACATCCGGGTTTTGATGTCCGATAACGGCACGATAGTCGTTAAAATCGGTAATGCGGAAATCACGTAACAAGGCCGTTCCCTCGTAGCGCGTTCCTGTATGAAGTACCGCAACCTGATTGCCGTTGGGTAACGCTTCCATATGCCCGCCATCAGCAATGACGATTGAAGGTCGCTGATTATGCGTCGGGCGAAGCTGGGCAAGGAAAACATTCTCAAAATTATTCCCTTTGACGTTACCGATATACAGCACCATGTTGCCATCATTAGAAGGCTTGAACTGCCCTTCCATTATTGCGGCAAGGCTTGGGTTTGCTTTCGCATCTGCCAGCACTTGTTCCTGATATTTAGATGACCACGGAGTGAACCAGATAACGTTGGCCGCAGCCAGCATCGCAGTGAGCAGGGCCAGAATGAGGGCGGATTTCACCAGCACGCTTTTACCTAAACCGCAGGCATGCATGACGGTAATTTCGCTTTCCGTATAGAGTTTACTGAATGTCATTAACACCCCGAGAAACAAGCTCAGGGGTAAAATTAGCTGCGCCATCTCCGGCACACCTAACCCTAACAAAGATAAAACTAAATTTGCGGGAATATTACCTTCCACCGCCGCGCCCAATACCTCAACTAATTTCTGACTGAAAAAGATCAGCAATAAGATGAAAAGTATTGCGATTTGACTTTTCAGGGTTTCCCGTACCAGATATCTAATGATGATCACGCTTATTACGCCTGTGAAAACTTGTCTTTTTGCAGGAAAGTCGCTAACTTCGTCGTATATCTACCATTTATATGAATCAGTTTGGCTTCCCCGTAGCTAAAATGATACCAAAGCATTCCATATATTTGTTCTCAATTAGAGCATACTTATCGTTGGCTAAGTATCTAAAATTAATATACTCAGCTTAACATAGCAGAGAACTTTATTTGGGATGATTTAATGCGGAACATGGTATTTTAGCGATTGTATCTGTCTTTGTCTTTAAGATTCAGGAGAACGCATGGAGTTTAGTGTAAAAAGCGGTAGCCCGGAGAAACAACGCAGTGCGTGTATTATTGTCGGCGTATTTGAACCGCGCCGTCTTTCCCCTATCGCAGAACAACTTGACAAAATAAGTAACGGTTATATCAGTGCCTTACTGCGCCGCGGTGAACTTGAAGGCAAAGTGGGGCAGACCCTGCTACTGCATCATGTTCCTAATGTGCTGTCTGAGCGCATTCTGCTGGTTGGTTGCGGAAAAGAGCGTGAACTGGATGAGCGCCAGTATAAGCAGATTATTCAGAAAACCATCAGCACCCTCAATGAAACCGGTTCAATGGAAGCTGTCTGTTTCCTGACTGAATTACACGTTAAGGGACGCAACAACTATTGGAAAGTACGTCAGGCAGTCGAAACAGCAAAAGAGTCACTGTATGTCTTCGACCAGCTTAAGAGCAGCAAAACCGAACTGCGTCGGCCTTTGCGCAAGATGGTCTTCAATGTGCCGACCCGCCGCGAACTGACCAGCGGTGAACGTGCCATTCAGCATGGGCTTGCCATTGCTGCTGGCATTAAGGCAACAAGAGATCTGGTTAATATGCCGCCTAATATCTGTAATGCTGCGTACCTTGCTTCACAGGCACGCCAGCTTGCTGACAGCGCTGAAAATCTGGTTACCAAAGTGATTGGTGAAGAGCAGATGAAAGAGCTAGGTATGAATGCCTATCTGGCGGTAGGTCAGGGTTCTCAGAACGAATCGCTGATGTCGGTAATCGAATATAAAGGCAGTAAAGACCCGAATGCGAAACCTATCGTACTGGTGGGTAAAGGCCTGACTTTCGATTCCGGTGGTATCTCCCTCAAGCCAGCCGATGGCATGGAAGATATGAAGTTCGATATGGGCGGTGCGGCTTCTGTTTATGGTGCGATGAGAATTGTGGCTGAGCTGCAATTACCCATCAATGTCATCGGTGTTCTGGCTGGATGCGAGAATATGCCCGGTGGTCGTGCCTATCGCCCCGGAGATATTTTAACCACAATGTCCGGCCAGACCGTTGAAGTGACGAATACTGATGCGGAAGGTCGTCTGGTGCTGTGCGATGCGCTGACTTATGTTGAGCGTTTCGAGCCAGAGCTGGTTATTGATGTCGCCACGCTGACAGGTGCATGTATGGTTGCACTGGGCAGTCATTATACTGGTTTGATGTCCAACCATAATCCACTGGCCCATGAACTGCTGAATGCGTCAGAACAGGCCGGTGATCGGGCATGGCGTCTACCGTTGGGCGATGAGTTTTCCGAGCAGTTGGAGTCGAATTTCGCGGATATGGTTAACTCCTGTGGGCGTCTTGGCGGCGCGATTACTGCCGGTGCTTTCCTGTCGCGTTATACGGCTAAATACAATTGGGCACATCTGGATATCGCCGGTACAGCATGGCGGGCAGGTAAGCAGAAAGGAGCAACAGGTCGTCCGGTTGCACTGTTGGCACAATTCCTGTTAAATCGTGCAGGTCTTAATGCTGATGATTAATACCCCTCCGCCATTTTTTGCATAAGAATATGGCGTATACCCAACAGATTTCGGGTTACAACCTGAAAAATGATGGCGATAAAAAGGTATTAAAGAAAAGGGTATTGCTGCTGCAATACCCTTTTTCCGTCACCTTACCTGTCGTTTAACCATTTTTCTGTAACCTATTTTCGATAATCATGAGACTATGAAAAACGCCACTTTCTATTTATTGGAAAAGATGTCACCGGAACAATCATCGTCTTTAGATGATTTACAGCCACATGAATGGCTGGCATGTCAGCTTGCCGCTGACCAATGGCGTGCAGGGAAGCGGGTTCTGATTGCTTGTGAAAGCCAGCAGCAGGCCGAAAAGCTGGATGAAGTCCTATGGCAGCGAGAGCCGGGCCAGTTTGTGCCACACAATCTTGCAGGAGAAGGCCCCCGTTATGGCGCGCCTGTAGAATTGTGCTGGCCGCAGAAAAGAGGTAATTCTCCCCGTGATATTCTGATTACACTGCTTCCTCATTTTGCAGACTTTGCCACAGCTTTCCATGAAGTGGTAGACTTCGTCCCTATTGATGAAAATCTGAAACAGTTAGCTCGCGAACGATATAAATCCTATCGTAGCGTCGGCTTTAATTTGACCATGGCAACCCCGCCAACCTATTAAATATCAAGATAAAATGGAAAAGACACCCGCTACTAAAACGCAATCTGAGCCATCTCTCGATAAAACGTATAACCCGACAGAGATAGAGCAACCTCTTTACGATCACTGGGAAAAGAGTGGTTATTTCAAGCCAAATGGTGACACCAGCCGTGAAAGCTTCTGCATCGTCATTCCACCGCCAAATGTGACCGGTAGCCTGCATATGGGGCACGCCTTCCAGCAGACTATCATGGATACAATGGTGCGTTACCAGCGTATGCAAGGCAAAAACACGCTGTGGCAGGTCGGTACTGACCACGCAGGTATCGCAACACAAATGGTTGTTGAGCGCAAAATCGCAGCTGAAGAAAACAAAACTCGCTACGATTATGGCCGCGATGCTTTTATTGACAAGATTTGGCAGTGGAAAGCGGAATCCGGTGGCACAATCACTAACCAGATGCGTCGTCTGGGTAACTCTGTAGATTGGGAGCGTGAGCGCTTCACCATGGATGAAGGGTTGTCAAAAGCCGTTAAAGAAGCCTTCGTACGCATGTATCAGGACGACCTGATTTATCGTGGTAAGCGTCTGGTTAACTGGGATCCAAAACTGCGCACAGCAATTTCTGATATCGAAGTTGAAAACCGCGAAGTCAAAGGTTCAATGTGGCATCTGCGTTATCCATTAGCAGATGGTGCGAAAACAGCCGAAGGCAAAGATTATCTGGTTGTTGCGACAACCCGTCCGGAAACGGTGCTGGGAGATACCGGTGTTGCCGTTAACCCGGAAGATCCTCGTTATAAAGATCTGATTGGCAAAGAAATCATCCTGCCACTGGTAAACCGTCGTATTCCTATCGTGGGCGATGAGCACGCTGATATGGAAAAAGGTACTGGTTGTGTGAAAATCACTCCGGCCCACGATTTCAATGACTATGAAGTGGGTAAGCGTCACAGCCTGCCGATGATCAATATCCTGACACTCGACGGTGATATCCGCGAAGCCGCAGAGGTGTTCAATAGCAATGGTGAAGCTTCTGACGCTTATTCAACCGAAATCCCGGCTGAATACCGTGGAATGGAGCGTTTTGCCGCCCGTAAAGCTATCGTTGCCGAATTCGAAAAACAGGGTCTGCTGGTAGAAATCAAGCCTCACGATCTGACCATTCCTTATGGCGACCGCGGTGGTGTAGTCATCGAGCCAATGCTGACCGACCAGTGGTATGTCCGCACTGCGCCACTGGCAAAAGTGGCGATTGAAGCTGTTGAGAATGGCGATATCCAGTTCGTACCAAAACAGTACGAGAACATGTACTACTCTTGGATGCGTGATATTCAGGACTGGTGTATTTCTCGTCAGTTATGGTGGGGCCACCGTATTCCGGCATGGTATGACGCAGAAGGCAACGTCTATGTGGGTCGCGATGAAGAAGAAGTCCGTCGTGAAAACAATCTGGGTGCAGATATTACTCTGACTCAGGACGATGATGTGCTGGATACCTGGTTCTCTTCCGGTCTGTGGACATTCTCCACCCTCGGCTGGCCTGAACAGACGGAAGCACTGAAAACGTTCCATCCGACCGATGTACTGGTCAGTGGCTTCGATATCATCTTCTTCTGGATTGCCCGCATGATCATGATGACCATGCATTTCATCAAAGATGAAGACGGCAAACCTCAGGTGCCATTCAAGACGGTCTATATGACAGGTCTGATCCGCGATGAAGAAGGCCAGAAGATGTCTAAATCCAAAGGGAACGTTATCGACCCGCTGGATATGATTGACGGCATTCCGCTGGAAAATTTGCTGGAAAAACGCACCGGCAATATGATGCAGCCACAAATGGCAGAGAAAATCCACAAGCGTACTGAAAAGCAGTTCCCGGAAGGCATTGAAGCCCACGGTACTGACGCCCTGCGTTTCACTCTGGCGGCACTGGCTTCCACGGGTCGTGATATCAACTGGGATATGAAGCGCCTGCAAGGTTATCGCAACTTCTGTAACAAACTGTGGAACGCCAGCCGTTTCGTGCTGATGAACACCGAAGGGCAGGATTGTGGTCAGAATGGTGGCGAAATGTCGCTGTCACTGGCAGACCGCTGGATCCTGGCAGAGTTCAACCAGACAGTGAAAGCTTATCGCGAAGCTCTGGATACTTACCGTTTCGACATCGCGGCTAATATTCTTTACGAATTCACATGGAACCAATTCTGTGACTGGTATCTGGAACTTTCCAAACCGGCTATCAATAAAGGTTCTGAAGCAGAAGTCCGCGCAGCGCGCCATACTCTGATTGAAGTGCTGGAAGGCCTGCTGCGTTTGGCTCATCCAATCATTCCATTCATCACCGAAACTATCTGGCAACGTGTGAAAGTAGTTAAGGGCATTGATGCAGATACCATCATGCTGCAATCTTTCCCTGAATTCGATCAGGCGAAAGTTGATGAATTAGCGCTGAACGATCTGGAGTGGATTAAAGAAGCGATCATTGCAGTACGTAACATCCGTGCAGAAATGAATATTGCGCCAAGCAAACCACTGGAAGTTCTGCTGCGTGATGCGAATGCCGATGCACAACGCCGCGTTGCTGAAAACCTGAATTTCCTTCAGGCAATGGGCCGTCTCTCCTCTGTTACCGTTCTGGCAGCAGGAGAAGAAGCACCTGTTTCTGTGACCAAGCTGATCAACGGTGCAGAAGTGCTGATCCCAATGGCTGGCTTAGTAGATAAAGATGCAGAACTGGCACGTCTGGATAAAGAAATCGAAAAGCTGGATAAAGAAATCAGTGGCATCGAAGGCAAACTGTCCAACGAAGGATTTGTCAGCCGGGCACCAGAAGCGGTTGTTGCTAAAGAGCGTGAGCGTCTGGCAACAAACAATGCAGCTAAAGAAAAATTACTGGCACAGAAAGTAACTATCGCTGCTCTGTAATATTTTCTGAATTAAATTAAGCCACTGTATATTTGCAGTGGCTTTTTTTGAGTGTTAGCTATTGGGATAGAATACATCAACATGAATATAATCTTCATTCAGTTGATAACTCTCTTTTAATAACTCAGACATATCACTGATCATATTAGGAGAACCACACATATAAACTTCTATCTGATTATTCAGACCAATCTCTTTTTTAAAGACATCCTGTACATACCCGCAATGGACTTCAGGATAGTCTTCTTCATCTGACCGTGATAAAGCCATATGGAAATGGAAATTTCCTAATGTGTTTTTCCAGTTATCTACAATCTCAGAAAAATAGTGATCGGCTTTTCGTCTTCCTCCCCAAAAAAGATGAATTTTTCGTTCATTAAATACGCCAGATTCTATTATGGATTTTATCGGTGCAAATCCTGTTCCTGTCGCAACAAAAACAATATCTCTTACCTCATCATGATAATCCGAAATAAAATCACCATAAGGCCCGTATATCCACAATACATCATTGACTTTCAGCTTTTCACAAATCACATCTGAAAACACGCCATTTTTATTCTTAGCTACATGAATTTCAACATACCCATCATCCTTCGGGATATTAGCTACAGAATAATACCGGCATTTTCCATTAGGGACTTCTATACCAATATATTGTCCCGGAATAAAATCCATCTTAGATCTTTTCGATAACTTGAATCTTATAACAGTGATTCCGGGAGTTCTTGTTATATCACATATAACAGCGCCTTCTTTGGTATCTGAAAGCATTTTATTATCACCATCTGCTTCACAAACAATATTGCTCTTGGCAATCGCGCAGCATGGTAAAAAGTAATTATCGTCCAGTTCTTTCTTTGTTAATCCAATTTTATTCCCGACTGTATACTCTATATCACCGGATAATAACTTTAACTTACAAACCCGACAGGCTCCCAACCGGCAACCATTTTTTAAAGAATGTCCGTTATTTTCGGCTTGTTCCAATATAGTTATGTTTTCATCAGAAAAAAATTCGATTTCATTTTTATTAATACTAACAAAATGTTTCATTTTACAATTAGGATCATTCCATGCCATTCAAACATTCAACATACTTCTTCCCGGCGATAATAAATTCTTCCGGTGAAAAACCGCCGCCTGATTCTTCAATAATAAAATTCCCCTGATAACCTTCACTCACCATATAGGATAATACTTTGTGATAGTCGAAGTTGCCTTCATCCAACGGTAAATGAACGTGTTCACCATTCAGTACATCATTGAAGTGCGCATTCCTAATATAAGGTAGAATTCTTTTTAATCCTTCCTTATATTCTCTGGTACTGTTTTTATGCATAAATGATTCAAAATGCACAATGTCCAGAGTCAGGAAGACACCGTACTGATGGCATAAGATCTCATGCTGTTCATCACTTAGTACGATATACTTTTCTCTGTCACTTCCGGTATTTTCCAGCAGGATAGTCATGCCATTTTCTTTTGCAACTTTTGATAATTTCTCGATAGATTTAGACAACTGCTGAAAATCAAAATCAGAGATTCCATTATCATCAAATTCAAGATAACCGGGATGAATAGTAATATATTCAGCACCGATCTTCTTCGCTTCATAAATGAATGATTCAAGATAATCAACAGCAATAATTCTGTCCAATTCTTCACTATTAGCAATATCTGTTTTGATGCCGATATAAGGCGCGTGGACAGAATAGTAAAGATCGTTATCTTCTTTTAACTTATTCAATACAGCAACTTTCTCATTCCATTTCTCAGGATGATAATCAATTAAGTCTCTTAGCTCTTTTTCAAATTCAATTTCAATACGCTTAAAATCTTTACTTAACTGTTCAACTAAAACGTCTATATCTGCCGGATTTTCAAAAATGTTTGTTGAGAAGCCAATTTTCTGAGAAAAATTCATAACCATTCCTATTAAATATCTTGCTGAGAAAGTTTATTGCTTGATAATCTATTAAAATAAAATTTTCGTTCCAAACCTAATGTGTCAGGGTTGATAAATTCATAAGTTTCAGGGAATTTTTTAATTCCATTTTGATGAATACCTGCGCAAGTTGAAAACGCATATTTCCCTAATAAAGGTTTATTAGGATGAGGCAATTTATTGATAATGTCATAATAAAAATTGCATAGATCAATGAGATCTTTCATATCAATATCTGCTTTAAACCTATTTTTATATTCACTTCTATAAGACAGAATTGCCATTATTTCTTCAAACGACGCATTACCACAGCGCTCACCAACTCCACCCAGTGTCACCTGTACTTCATCTGCTCCGGCATCAATTGCACTGATTGAGTTAGCAACTGCCAGCCCTAAATCATTGTGGCAATGAACAGAGAACCGTATACCCGGAAACTTATTTTTAAAATAACTAATCAGATTACTGATATATAGCGGTGTAGCACAACCGGTGGTATCGGCAAAGCAGATATCGTTAACATGGTAAGCTGTCAGTAGCTCAATTTTCTCTTCTAAAAGATCAAAGCTCCCTCTTGATGAGTCTTCTAAAATAGCTGAAACTTTACCTTTATAATCACTATTAGCTATATATTCCAAAGAACCTTTCAGCATCAATAATATGCTATCTTTGGTAGAATCAAACTTTTTTCTGATATGTATTTCTGAGCCAACACACAACAAGTTTAATTTGGGCTTTTTAAATCTGCTTAAAGCTAAAGTTGTTCTTTCAATATCATCAGGTTTTAATCGGCATAAAGCGGCAATATAGGTATCTTTAAAATCTATATTAGATGATGCGGCCTCATAAAAAAACTTTTCGCTATCTTCATCTGTTACCATGCCAATCTCAATAGAATCAACCCCTAAATCAATTAAACGTGGTAACAATTTCAACTTTTTTTCATTCGAGAGTAAACACCCAATCCCCTGCTCACCATCTCTCAATGTTGTATCAAAAAAACATATTTTTTTCATTAACCCACCATGATATTAATGTAAATAAAACAGATGATATAATTAAGCTCTTTAATATAGAGCCTGTGCGCTTACTGATAAAATAAGCAGTTATAACCGTAATAATTGCAAGAGCATACTTAATTTCAAAATTATAAATTAATTCGCTGATTTTTATATTACCAAGAGAAATATTTACAATAATACTGCCAAGGATAAAACACACTGAATAATCTAAAGAGGTAATAAGAAAACCATCTTTCTTAATTTTCTTGTTACCCATTAAAAATGGTATAACCCGAAGAAGGTAACTGATTGCTCCCATCAATAAGACCATAATCATGTTCAGGCTCCCTTTTTAATGTTTAATTCATAAAATGCAATGCACATTCCAACCATAATGGGTATTGCTATATCCATAAGCTGAATATTTAATTCATTGATGAATGGTGCACACAACCCACCTATCAGCGTAGCAAAAACGGACAAATCTTTTCCGGCACGCTTAGCGGTAAGAGATGAAAAATGAATCGGAATTAACATCACGAGAAAAAGAGAGATTGAATCGTAATTCAGGTAATCTGAAGATACATATCCCAGTAAGGTTGCAAGAACAGCGATAACAAAACTGGGGATAGAGACACCCAGATAATAATTAAACTGTGCCTTCCCTTCAGGGATCTTCTCCGAAACTAAATGAGCATGAGTTACGGTATATGTACTGGCACTGAATGCCAACATTGACAATACAACCTTGCTTTTTGATATGCCATGAAAATACTGTGACATAACCATCGACATCAGAAAGAAGCGAAAGTTAATGATCAGGGTGAGTATTATCACTGATAAAAATGCGCCATTGGCAAGATAATTAACAACAGCAACCTGCAACGGTGCAGCAAAAGTGAATACAGAACCCACCATTGTCTCTATTAATGAAAGCCCTTTATTTTGATACAGAGCACCAACGGATGCAAAAATGAGGAAAAAAGAAATGCAAACAGGTAATGAATCTAACATTCCTTTTCTAAATAATGAACTTTGCATTGAACACCAACTTTTAATATCAATAAATTCACACAAAAAATCATAATATGGAAAAACATTACATTAAAAAAAATGATGCTTCAATGTTTTTGACGCTATCTTATTGAGAACAATTATTATTAATGTAGATTTCACATTTAATTACTTTTATTCCATGTTAATAAAACCATTAAATAACAAAAATAAAATCAATTAAAATCAAATAGATAAGAAAAACAAAAAAACAAATATGTTTTTTAAAAAATGTTTCTCTATTATTAAAAAATGGAAGTAATCAACATTGTTTACAAGAACAGGTATGAAC